>NZ_MAYS01000573.1 GCF_001756855.1 Candidatus Erwinia dacicola
CTTCATTAGGCCTCCATTATGAGGCAAAAAAGTGTCTACGAAACCCGGGTCTATTCAAATAGCCAATTAAAAGTAATGCTATCGGTACTGAAAGAGACAATAAAGTAATTATCTTATCTGATAGGAATCTTGTGCCCATCATGTCTTGATAATTGATTGTTGAGTATACGGCTAATGGAATGTGGAATGGTAAAATAAAAATACAATATGCGAATGAGAGCACACCAGTCACTGCGACAGACCAGTTCTTGCTATAAGTATCGATGTATTTAACTGTCATAGTAATCTTCCTGATTTTATCTGAGCCTTTTGCTGGCCAGATTGTAAACCTCACTGTGCTCCCGCTTGCCTACGGCGACCACAGCAATGATTAATTCATTGTCAATAACCTGATAGACCAGTCTGAAGCCAGACGACCTCAATTTTATTTTATAGCATCCAGGCATGCCCCGAAGTTTAGCAGAAGGGATATGAGGATTTTCTGCACACTTCTTCAGCTTCTTTGCAAATTGCTGCTGAACAAACTTATCGAGTACATTCCATTCCTTGAGAGCGTCAGTTCTGAACTTCACCCGATAAGTCATAGGTAACTATCCAGATCCACATCATGCAATGCCTGTTTACTGCGTTTGGTAACCAGTTTAGCGAGCTCTTCCTCGTCTATGTATTCGAGCATCTGCTCATAGAGTTCAGCCGGCACGCAGTAAAAAGCAGGTTGGTTATGGTTCAAAATAGCCACGGGAGAACCGGCGCCTGCATTGACCGTGGCCATAGGGTTTTTCTTCAGCTCACTGATGCTGGCTGTTGTATCGCTGTGAATGATGTTTGGCATGACCTCTCCATTAGTGAGACTGATTTACAGGTCAGATTATAACATAAAATGACCTGTATTTAAGTCTTTTTATGGATGATGTTTCACACTATTTAAATCCATCAGCATCTCCTCCAGGTTTGGCTGCATCGACCCTCTTCAGCCCTGGAGCATGACCAGCCTTGCTCTCGAAGCCTGCAAACATGCTGCGCGCGGACTCAACAGCACCCTTCATCATTTGTGCGGCTTCTCGACCGCCGAGCCATGAAATAACATAATCAGGCATATAGACCTGAAGGCTGAAGGCGGATGACACGAGTGAAGTACACGTTCGGGCATAAATCATCAGAATCCCTATAATACTTGCAAGTCCTGTAAATGAATCAGCCTGATCATTCGCCAGTGCTGGCGTGATGAGCATGTTAAGAAGAGTTCCTATGGCCACGACAACCAGACTGGCAAAGAAAAAACCAAACACCATCAGTGACGGTCTAATCGCAGCGTCGATCAAGAAAATGTAGCCATAATTAGCTCGGCTCCCCTTATCTTCCTCTGTGCCTATGTGTGTTGATGCCCACAGTGAGCCCGCTGTGGTTCCAATAAATACGCTCGCAAGCCAAGATGTGCAGGCCGTTATCCAGTAAATTAATGGGATAAAAGGCAAGAAGATGGATAGAGAAAATCCGACATTCAGCAATATGAATAAAATGAAGTATACGACCGGGGAGATAGATCCCATCACACTTTTGGCTATATATCCTGCACCTGACACGGTATTTATGACTTTAGTTAATCCATTGCCATCCGCACCAGCCCAATCAACTGCTGCTTTAGTGGCGGTAAATACTATGAAGGTGGTTTGAGCAGAAACCAGCGTGTAATCACCAATTGCTTTCATTTTGAGCATTGGATTAACTTGTGCTGAGGAGTCATTTCCATCGCTCATTACATTTTCAATAATTTTACTGGTTAGCTTCTGGCCAAAAGGAAGCACTTTCCTGATGGCGTCATTAGCATTCTGAACGTCGTCAATATTCTCATTACCAGCAACATTTGCCGACCCTAATGGTGGAGTGAAGGTTGAATTTTTACGTTGTGCCTGCAATGCAATCTGGATCTCTGACTGGAGTCTTCCTATTCCAACTTCACCAATATTAGACGGCCCGGTAACTATAGGGCTTTTATTCGCGATGCTATTCACCTTTTGATTGGCTGTAGCGAATGACTGGTACCAGGCACCGAGCGAAATCCAGCCGCTTTGTTTCAGATAGTTTGCGAGCTCGCTGCGGATTGTACCTTCATTGTCCACGCTTGCTGTTGCTGCAGTAATCGTGTCTTCATACTGGCGTGCCGCCTGCTGAATCTCCGCTTCTGCATCCGGAAGACGGCCTTGCCCTCCATCCTGGTAGCTACGCCAGGCGCTGACAAAGTTATCCGCGCTCTGTGAGAGCGAGCTGTTCATCGCGGTGAAGGCATTCATCTGGGCATTTTCGAGCGGGCCAGAATTTATCGGAACGCTAAAAGAGTACCAAGAGCCGCTATCCGACGTTTCCGGCAGCTTTGCGCTGCCGCACAAGGCGCTGCCGTTTGAAATGCGTATCTCACGACCGTCAGAAGACCGCTGCTCAGACATCGGCGGCGTGCTGCTGCTACCGACCTGATGCATTTCTGCCTGTTCGGTGTTCATCGCCGCCTTGCACAGGTACATGTCAAAAATGCCCCGGGCGGCTGTGATGGTTTCACCGGCAACGGGCTGCATAATCATGGACTGTCCGTCCATAATGACGTCTGCCGCTTTATCGGTGAGTAGATTGGCGCTTCCCACGCCCATTATCGATGCCATCCATAAGAACGCGAGATTCGAAATGGACCAGCCAGAAGGTGTGGGTACCAGTGCCATAAATCCCGCCAGCGATGAGACGGGCGCCATCATGGTGTTACCACGGCCAAATACTTTACCGCGGTTTCCGGTCAGTACCGTGGCGCGTAGGGTAACCCCCATAAACCAGATGAACGCCAGACCAGCGATAATAGCGTTGAACACGCCATAAAGCTGGCCGATGAAGCTGACGTTCTGAGGCTGCAGCGGGTTATTCACCACGTCGCCATAAACCATGATAAGCAGCTGGCGTGAGAGGTCGGTGGACCGTGTGGCCGCACCGCTAATCGTGTCGTAGTTGATATTGTCTGCAAATGCCGGTAATGACAGACCGACCAGCACACAGGCGGCCAGTAACAGTAGCAGTCTTTTCATATTGGTTTCCGTAACGAACAGAATGCGCATCCGAAGGATGGCAGAAGGATAAGGTCAGAACGGGGCACGCCAGCTGAAGAGTTCTTTAAGCCAGGTGCCGGTTGCCCGCCACTGAGTAAACGATCCCAGTTCCTGGCTGAGAAGTTGCCAGAGGTGAAACTGGTTTTGCATGGCACACACAAACAACATGCCGGCGAAGGCGGAAATCATGAACATCAGGCTGAACATACGCATCAGCAGCACCCCGGAACCCGGAGGGGCTGCAAGGAGTGTTCCCACCGGTAGCAAAATGACGATGCTTACGGCCACGATGAACATGGCCAGCCAGATCCGTTTAGCCAGTAGAAAACGGCGCATCAGTGATTCTCTGCTGTGACCACTGGCGGCCACGGCTTCGTCAAAAGTGAGAATTTCTTTTTCTCTCTGTGCGGCTTCAGGCCACAGACGGCGGAACCGCTCCGCATTTTTCTCAGCCGCATACCGTGCAGCATTTACCATGCGACCGGCCTCCCAGAGCGGGAGGATCAGATTGGCAGCAAACCAGGCTTTCTTTCCTATTTTCTTCATTGGCGTGTAGCTCCGGCGGCGGCCTGCTGCAGTTTCTGAGCCAGGCGAGGTTCATAGTACTGGGCACCCTCAAGACTCAACTGCTGGCCAGAGATAATGGCGTTCTCCTGCAGCTGCTGCTTGATGCCTAACAGTAGGGCGGTCTGAAGGCTCTGGATTCGAATGGATTCACGCAAAAGGTTGTCGCCATCCATAGCCTGCAGGTCGGTCTGGTAATCGGTATTGGCGTACCGGCGATTGACTTCGAAGGACTCAAATTCACGCAATGACATCATGCCGGTGCGCTTTGCTTCGGCTGAGGCATTCTCATCAAACCAGGCTATGCTCGATGGCGTCTGGAGTGTTTCGGCCAGAACGTCTTTCGTGGCTTCATTAGGCTGACTGGCAGCGACCATCGCCAGCTGAGGTTGCTCAGCTGCGCTTTGTATGGCGTCATGCTCTGTCATCATCCCGATGTACTGACGACCGCTGTCGGTTTTCACTTCTCCTTTTTTCAGCGCTCGACCGGGACTGCGGCGGACTGAGTTTTTAAGGTACATCATCGCCGCATCGGTCTGTTCCTTGGTGAAGGTCAACTCAGGGGCTTTATCTTCAGGGCCGGCGCCAGCCAGCAGCGAACGGACTTCCTTATCTCCGCCCGGTAACGCCGATTCCCCGCTGCAGAGGTCACCCCAGGCATCCGCATCTTCTTTCGTGCAGTAGTTTCGGTGGATTTCTGCTGTGGCAAAAAGCCCCTTTTCAGGGGCGTCGGGTTTAGAAGACAGGGCCTTTCTGATGGCGTTGTTCTGGACACCGCCACCACTGGAAAGCGCTGACTGTTTCGCGGCCGACTGACGGGCTACCTGCGAGGCCTGCCCGGAGGCAGACTCACTGCAGATGCTGTCCGGCACGGTGTAGCTGCGCCTGGCTTGCTCCAGGTTTTGCACCTGCTGCGCATAGGTGGCGTATTGCTGCATGTTCTCCGTTGATTGTTGGATCATGGCCGCAATCTTGTCGTTGCCGGAACTGATGGCGCCGCCAATCTGCTGGTTGGTTGATAGAATAGTGCCCAACGTGCTGTTGGCCGCACTCAGCTGCGGAACTACTTCGGTGGTGATAGGACGACTGCTCGTCACCTCCACCGGATAAGCCATCGCCTGTGTAGCAGACAGCAGCAGGCCGCCGATGGTGACGGCCAGGAGTCGTTTTTTTATGGGTTTCGCCTTAATCAGATTTGCAGGCCGCGTGCGGCAATCAGCTCGCTGGCCAGTCGGTTAATTACGTTGCCGTGATCGGTTTCACGCGCTTCCTTTTGACGCAAGTCGATGAGATTGATGGCACTACCTGTCGGGAAGGCTTCAGCCAGAATGGCTCTGGCTTTTCGCCCGTCGAGCCGGTCATACAGTTGGTCACGCAATTCGGCATCTTTCGGGGTTGAGTTGAGTGCCCACAATTCCTTTGGCCTGAGGGTGTTTTTAAGGATCTGGAGCACATTCCCTGTTTTGAGGCGAAAGCATGCCAGAAAGTGGGTACCACTGCCGTCTGGTGCCGCCCCGGAGCCGATATGACGGAACGCCTGCGCGGTATGCACCGGCACGCCAAAGTGTTCGGTTAGCAGTGGCAAATCTTCATGGCTGACCTGCATCAGATAGAGACTATTCGCTGACCTGAGTATTTCAGGCGGGAAGTGGTTCAGATACTGAGAACTCAGCACGGTGCGGATGAAGAATTTGCGGTTCTCGAGGTCCTGAGTGACCAGCTTATTGATGATAAACGGAATGTCCTTGGCGTTGTGCAGCTCATCATAAATCTTGGTTTTCACCTCCTGGGACAGTTGGGTCAGCCGTTCGTGGTGGAACGGCTGGTACATTTCCGGCAGTTCGCGCATTAGCTCATTACGGTATTGCGGCAGCTCAAAATGCCCGGCAGCTAGCTGACCGGCGTAGAGATACATAAGACCTGTTTTGACCTGCCCGGCCCGCGTTTTACCGCCGACTACGTTGTTCAGATCAATGGCAATAACACGTGTGTCAGGGCTAAGTTCAAACACTGTACGGCCCGAAAGCATTTTATAAGTGCGTAAGGCATCTGACAGGCAGCGGCTGATATAAGAAAGAAGTGTTTCCCCACTGCCATCACGGGTGATGGTGCCGTACTACACCCGCACATCCTCGTCATTCAGGTACACCTGCAGGTCACTCAGCTCCGGCATGGCCTGATAATGCGCGCGTGTTGCCGCTGCCAGTTCGCCCCGGAAGAAAAGTAAATCCCTGACTTCATACCATGTGGCTTTAGACCACCAGGTACTGTCGTACGCGAGGCGAATACCCGTTTTATCCAGTGCTTCATCGACAGATGGCTCAAGCGTCGGGGCATAACGAACAGGGGCAAGGCTGGCATTCGTCTCATAGGCCTTGCCGATGATCATCCCCAGTATTTGCCTGCAGTCCTGTGAGTTCGGTGGTGTACCGGTGTCCGGATTTACACACAAGATTTCACCGATGTTTACCAGATATTCGAGCTCCGGGGTGATCGGATATTTCATTCCGAGCTGAACATCGAACGGGTTTTTGCAATGCTGCCGGCTATTTTCCAGTACCAGTCCTATCACTTCATGCTGGCGGGATTTCGGCAGCGCATCGCGAATGAGTCTTACCAGACCCTGAGCAGAGAAACCTTTATCGACGTAGGACAGAAACGGCAGGTTGCTCTGTCCGGAAAATAGAATGGCTTCGCTGAGCGCCCCCAGGGCCACGGATTTACCCGTGCCGGGTTCACCTGCGACTATCTCCGTGAATTTTGTTTGCAGGTTACTGGCCAGTTTCACAGGAAAGGGCTTGCCGTCAGGGGTAGCAAAAACAATGCTGGCATCATCTGGCCAGGGAGTGGCCGGACGCTGCAGGGGAAGTAAGGCAAGGGCTGCTGAGAGGGGCGGATACATTAACGACGGGATGCTAAGGGCGTTCGCACCTACCAGGGTTGACGCCCAGGCCCGCACTGGATCTCCAAATGTTCCCGTTACTTCACACACGCCCCACGACTGAAGCCCCTTCTGAAGTAGAGTACAATTTCGTTTTGCTGTTTCCTTATCACGGCCACAGGTGCTGGCGCAGATGGTCATCACGCAAACCGGCTCGCTTTTATCCACCTATTCCAGCCACTGAACGGAATCATAAACCGGGCGCAGTGGTGGCAGCAGGCCAGCCAGGCCCAGGATGGTTTCCTTCCCGCCGAGCGCCTTCATACCGCCCGGCATCAGGTCCATACGGATACGCCAGGGCAGGTGGCGGTTGATTTTGTCAAAGAGCTGACTGAACGTCTCCGGCTGCTGAGGGCCAAGAGAAAGCGCCAGCGTGGTGTGCCAGTGATCATCAACATGAATGAAGCTGCCATCGATGGCTGGTTCACTGTTGAATAACTGATAATGCAGATGAGGCGCGAGGAGCACCGAATGGTCGTTTCCTTTTGGCCGGCCATGTGGCCACTTTATATCCCCGGGCAGATACGGGCGCCAGGAATCTGAGGTACTTTCGCGTTCGATCTGTTCACGTAACGAGAAACCAAATTCATGGGCATTCATCAGCCGGATTCGGGTACCGAAGTCGCCTTTACCAAACTGTTTTTCCAACGTGGTGATGAACGTGTCGTGGCGAATTTTCAGCCCTTCCAGCTCCTGAAACACAGGATTCTGGCCATATCGCGCTCCCGGGCTTTGTTTCAGTAAAGCGTCACGTCGCTTTTCTTCATCGCGGATTTCGGTAGAGGAGAGTGCTTCGCGGGCGGTATAGACCACCAGGAATGCGCGCTCCCGGGCGATGAAGGGAGCCATTTTCTCAATACGTTCATCCAGAATATCGGTCAGGTTGAGCCCCATGCGCTTCAGACTGCGGTACTGGTGAGCCAGCAGTTTTTTCAGTTCAGCTTTGGCTTTGCCGGGATCACATTCGAAGACAAAACTCAGTTTACGACCCGGTTCTTTAAACTCGCTGTTTAACAGCTTTGTCAGGCGGTCGATGTAGTTACTGAAAAGCGCTTTATTCCGCTTTTCTTCTTCCGTGATGGCCGTATCTTCATTGAAAGTACAGTAGGTCCCCTCGATTTCGAACACGCTGGCATAGTGGCCTTCCTCTGTGAGGAATATATACGGAGAGGACATTCCCGGGCGGCGCTTACGATCGTCATCGGTCAGGCCTATAGTGGTGCGAAGATCGCAGTAACGTGTAAAGTCCTGCCCCAGCGCATAACGCGAGGCCCAGGCAATAGCTTCCTCCACGCATTCCAGCGCGGTGACCAGTGGATTTTTCATGCGAATGTTCTCTGATAGGGCCGTCAGGACTGGCGGCAATGCTGGTTATACAAGGACGTCCATTGACCTGGTGTAAGACTCAGGCTGAACGACCTGGCGGCGATAATGTCCGGGTTGGGAATGAGTGCAACATGGCGCAGACGTTGTTGTAGCGACTCACGCAGTGCGGGTGATGACTGCTGCAGCGCCTGTCCAAATTCGCCCGGATGGCTGGTTCCCCAGAATCGTTCCGTCTCAGCCCGGTGTGCGGCAAGCCAGTTGAGGATCATGGCCGCACCATTTTGCTGGCGTTCATCCCCGTCACGCCGGGCGGTAATCACCGTTCTTATCAGCCGGCTGATGTCAGCAGGCGCGAGCTCAGGCAGGTAAACCATCACGCCATCGTTGGCGCCCAGACGATTCAGATGGCGGCTGCAGAGGCATACGCTACAGCCGACAGTGAGATTATTGTCGTGCGTGTTTTCCGGATTGCCGTCACGAAATGCCAGTCGATTACTGGCACTGACGTGCCCGCAGTATTCTCAGGCGTTGCCGGTGAGTTTCGCCGCCCGCCGGTACAGAGCGGGATCGTGTCCAGTTTGTTCATGCCCCCAGACCTGCTGCTCAATGTCAAAGTGCTGATAACGGATAGCTGCAGTCAGGCGCAGATGTGTAACGCCGTGACGAGACCAGCGCCGGCAGGCTTTAGTGAGAGGTTCAAACAGCTTGATCCCATCAGTTTGCTCTGGCGTCAGTTTTTGAAGCTGTTCGCTCAGAGGTGCCAGTGGGATTAGCCAGACGTTACAGTTGTAACCAGCATCGGCAGAAACACCACAGTGATAAAACTCAGGGAGCAGTGGAAGAAGCCACTGGCTAAAGGTACTGGCTTCCGGGGCCTTTATGCTCAGGGATGGAAGCGATGTATCGCTGTCGTCTGGCGGACACGGCTCCAGCTGAACGGGAAAAAAGAAACTGACTGCTTCCGGGAATCGGTTCAAGGTGACCTCCTTTAAGGCAGGACCCCGGCGCTATCGCGCCGGGGTATGAAGTTAACCCACGTCAGTCGGGTTCAGCTGAATGGTGCTCTGACCTTTCTTGATGAACTGGTCAATGGCAATCATGATGCAGCCGGCACCGATACAAGTCAGGACCCAGCCCCAGCCAATCTGCGGGTTCTTTTTCTTGGCCACCCAAAGGGCGACGCCAATAATGACAAGCCCAATCCCACCAAATTTCGCCAGTTTCAACAGGCTTTTCCCGGAGTTATCGGCACCTTTGGCCACGTTGTCGAGCATCCCAAAAATGTCGTCATCAGCATGAGCAGGCAGCGTCAGTGCACCCAGGAGTGCGACAATCGGAGCCAGAAGACGTTTACCCAGAGAAGAAGCAGCCAGCCACAGGCGTACGGAAACGGACAGTGTGAAATTACGCATTGTTAAAACCTCTTTTGTTTATGGAGTTAATTCCAGCTCAGATGCAGCGTTTGTTGGAGTGCGTCGAGCAGTTGTGGATTGCAGGCCAGGAGAATGCCGCAGATGAGGATCACCATGCCTGCAGAGACATCTTCTCGGGCAGTCAGGCCTGTGTGGCCATCGACCAGAGAGCGACGGACACGAGATATGCCCATGAAGAAAAACATCACCCCGACCGCACGCAGCAGGGTGAGAACGGCATCGATGGCGAGCTTGGCCTGACCCATGGACTCCGGGGCGTAGGCGATGGCATCAAAGGAAACATCGCCAAAACTCAGGGTATGGGAGGCTTTATTCATCATCTGCTGCAGGGCGATGAGAGCACCGCCGAGGCAGACCGATGCCAGGGCTTTAATCCCGCTGCCTGGTTTACCGGTGCGGACTCGTTGGGCGACGGAGAACAACGTGAAAATGCAGCCGCCCAGTCCGAACATAAAACCCAGAGCCAGGATCAAGCGGATACCGCTGGTTTTCAGACCGTCGGCGACCTGAACCAGGATTTGAATGGCGTCCATTAGCCCCCCTGGCGAATGACGCCCCTGTCAGTTGTGACGGTGCGTGCAGTGGCATTAATGCTGCGGATGGTCATGCCGTTGATGTTATCGCCGGCTTGCACCGACCAGGTGGATCCTCTGTGGGTTATCCAGGCCATGCCCGGGTAAATGGTATGTACCCGCCAGCCCTGTACGCCAGTACTGCGCTGATTGTCAGTCCCTGTTCGTGCAGCTGCTGTACGGTGTGTTGATGCTGATGTCGATTTAACGACGGTACGTTTTACTGGTTTGCTGACGGCTTTGACTGGGGCGGTCGTACCGGTTCCCATAGCCTTCATTCGTGCTTCAAGCTCTGCCAGACGTCGCTCTGCATCACTGACGCGACTATCCAGTGCGCTTATCCCTTGCTGGTTTGCCTCGCTGGCCTGCTGCAGTGCCTGTGCATCTACTGGAGGTGCTGATGACTGAACAGGCTCAGTGTGTTGAGGTGGCTCCGGTGCTGGGGCAGGTGCCGATTCGGGTTTAGGTGCGGGGGCCTCTTCCTCTGTTGGCGCAGCCACAGGTGCGGCCTGATGGTCAGGAACAAAGGCACGCTGAGGTGGTTCATCCGGCCAGACGGCGTAGACAAGAAGTGCAACCAGTACGCCGCCGGCAATCAGCAGCGTGCTGAGGTCATACCCCATAAACTGACGTTTATTTTTAGGGTTCTCGTCTTTGGCAGGTGCCTCAGATGCTTCCTCTTCGGGCTCCGGATGAAGTTCAGGCAACGGCGAGGTTGCGGGCTCAAGGTCCGAATCGAAATAGTTTTCTTTCATGGCGTTTCTCTTCAGGGATGTAAGGCGGGGACCATGCGGCTGGCGGGTTGCAGTCTGATAGCTGCGGGCTCATCACGGGTCTTAATCACTTTGTCACTTTCTTTTACAGCAGACATGAACAACACGGCGATGCTCTGGCCACGATCGACAAGAACCTGCTTCACCGGGAGTTTCTGCGCGTCCTGGCTTACCACCTGACCCGCTTGTTGGGCTGCGCCGCCGAGGATGGTACCGGCCACTGCTTTACCGTCAGGCATACCCACGCGCCCCTCAAGGGTGTTGTAACCGTTGCTCAGGATTTGCGTATTGGCACTGGCATACAGCTGACCGCCTAATCCCAGACCATGCGCCAGTGCCGGCAGCAGAATGCGTGTTGTATAGCGGTTGTTGACTGACGATGCGACGGAGGACTGCAGCGTATCCGGCATAGCCGCCCAGGCATCAATACGCCAGGTGTTGTTATTCCAGTCCATGTTGGTGAAATGGATAGTCACACCATCGCCGGCGAGCTGGACACCATTGGCTGTTAAGGTGGCGCCGGCATACGGGCCTGCCGGAATACGGGCCAGCACCTGAGAGCTTGTGTTATCGGAATCAATCGCCGTCTCAATCAAGCCGCCCGGACGACTGCCGACAGGAATAACAATGCGATCAGGCACTGTGCCGCCTGAACCTGCAACACTCCCGGTTTGCGTCGAAGGAGAGAGACTGTCCGTCCATCCGGAGAAGGGACTCGCTGCAGCCACACCTGGTGCGCCTGCGGTCTGTGCCGTCTGGCCCGGGGCTTGTCCTGTCACGCTGGCCAGTTGACCGACCGGAGCGCCACGCTGGGCTACGAGCTCTTTGAGTAACGCTTTCAGCGCTTTTTTACGGTCCGGATCAAGCGACTGCGCCGGAACATGCTGAGGCGGCGGCAAAGGATTTTCTGCCCGTGGAGGCGGTGGCGTTGGCGGTGCCTCCTGTGAAATTGGCGGAACCTGGCGCACGGTACCGGAACAAGCCGAGGCGATAAAACTGGTGTTATTCGCCATCGCCTGCTTAGCGCCTTCTGCATTGTTCTCTCTGAGCAGCGTCTGGTACTGCGGGCTTTCTGCTGTTGCTTTTCCAGTTCCACCGGCAGTTTTATCCACGCTGATGTGTGTCACTGCCTCAGGCGGAGCATTGAGCCAGGACACCAGTATGAAAAGAAAGGCAACGGCAGCGAAGCCACCAATAACAATGATTAAGCCGGTTTTCTTCACGTCCCGGCGGGCGTCTTTTTCTGCGGCCATGATTACTCCAGAGATAAGGTCATCCAGACCGTTTTACCGGCATGAGAGAAAGCCACTTCAGGGGTCAGTGGCAGTTTGTACAACCAGGTCCCGTCGCCAGAGGCCAGTGTCTGTTCGAAGGCATCACGCAGCTCACTGCGGGTGCGGATGTACAGGTCGTCTCCCATCTGCCAGACCTGTGTATCCGGTACAGCCCCTTCGGTTTTCAGCCTGCGGGCATCTTTAGGGGGAACGCCATCGAGAAAGGCCTGCAGCGTTGGGTCATTCAGGCCAATTTTTGATTGAGGTGCCGGCATCTTTTTCGCCTGTGGGCCGCGCTGTGGGATGCGCAGATCCAGACGGGTATCAATGACGCGGGATTTGGCTGTGTTACTGGCCTCACCGCTGGTGACATCCACGATGATTGGCACGGCCAGCGGTAGAGTCTTAGGA
>NZ_MAYS01000574.1 GCF_001756855.1 Candidatus Erwinia dacicola
AAGCCGATGGTGCTCACCATTCTGCCAAATTTACACCACGTCCCAAGACTCTGCCTTCCGGCAAGACTTAGCGAGTTTTGTATATACCCGTTACGCCGTTGAGTGACTATACTTAACCTTCATTTTTTTGCGGAGAAGGTCCGGTTTTCTTGCTGCCTTCTTCCGCCATCTCGGCCCTGCGCCACATCATCAACAATTGGAGAGACCAATGAATATTACGTATGCTTATGCCGCTCAGGACGCAAAATCTCCGCTGGCTCCGTTTGAATTCAAACCGCGCGAACTGCGTGAATATGATGTGCAGATTGAAGTGCTTTTCTGCGGCGTGTGCCACTCGGACCTGCACCAAGCACGTAATGAATGGCGTAACACTATCTTCCCGGTGGTGCCAGGCCATGAAATTGTTGGTCGTGTCACGGCGGTCGGCGCACACGGCCACAAATACAGAGTCGGCGACTTGGTCGGCGTTGGCTGCATGGTCGACTCATGTCGCACCTGCGACAGCTGTAAAGAGGATCTGGAGCAGTACTGCGAAGAGGGTTTCGTCGGCACCTATAACGGCGAAGACCGCATCAGCGGCTATATCACCTTCGGCGGCTACTCGACTCAGGTCGTGGTTCACGAAGATTTCGTGCTGCGCGTGCCGGAAAACCTCGACCCGGCTGGTGCCGCTCCGCTGCTGTGCGCGGGGATTACCACCTTCTCCCCGCTGCATCGCTGGGGCGTTGGCCCGGGTAAAAAAGTCGGTATTGTCGGTCTGGGCGGGCTGGGTCATATGGGCGTGAAAATTGCTCATGCGATGGGTGCGCACGTGGTGCTGTTCACCACCTCGCCGTCTAAAATTGAAGACGGCAAGCGCTTGGGCGCCGATGAAGTGGTGATCTCGAAAGATGCTGACCAGATGGCGCATCATGCCAACAGCTTCGACTTCATTCTCAACACAGTGGCGGCTCAACACGATCTCAATCCGTTCATCACCCTGCTGCGTCGCGATGGCACCATGACGCTGGTCGGTGCGCCGGAACACGATCATCCATCACCGCAGGTATTTAACCTAATCTTCAAACGCCGCAGCATTGCCGGATCGCTGATCGGTGGAATCAAGGAGACGCAGGATATGCTCGACTTCTGTGGTAAGCACAACATCATTTCCAATATAGAGATGATTAAGATCGATCAGATTAACGAGGCCTACGAGCGTATGCTGAAAAGCGATGTGAAGTACCGTTTCGTAATCGATATCGATTCACTGCGCGCATAAGCACGGCGTTCGTCTGTGAGTCTGGCAGACCGAAACAAAAGGTCCTCCCCTACAGGTTTCGTAGAGGTCAACCCGTGTCAGCCCTGTTTCTGGATCCGCTGCAGCGCCGCATCGACCAGATAATAGATCTGTGAATCTTTGAGCGAACCTTCGAGCAGCACGGTGTTCCAATGTGACGGATTCAGATGCGCGCTGGGATGCACATCGCTGTGCTGCTCGCGGATCAATTCCGCCAGCGCCGGGCTGCACTTCAGTGCCACTGCCGGGTGGACGTCAATCTCAATTTCGTGCACCATGGCAAACATCACATCATCGACCTTAATCTGCGTGGCTTTCCAGTCGCTGTGCACGCTCTGCTGCGCGCTAGGTTTGTTCATGCAGTAGGTGAACGACTCGGAAACCGTCATATAAAGGTGGCGACAATGCGCCGTTGCCCGCCGTGAATACGGTGTTCACCGAGATAATGCCCTGCTAGGTACCGAGCAGCAGGTGCCCGTGGCTGACCGGCAGCATCAACGAGGTGCTTAGCAGTGAGGACTTGATGTGGGCGGGCATATCGTCGCCCCCCATTCGGTCTTCAGGCTCCGGAAGAACCGCTCCATAGGGGCGTTATCCCAGCAGTTTCCCCGTCGACTCATACTCTGCTTTATCCTACAGCGCCAGAGCGCCTGCCGATATCTACGGCTGGTATAGGGGCTGCCCTGGTTGCTGTGGAACGCCACGTCTGTTGGCTTACCCCGAAGCTCCCAGGCCATCTGC
>NZ_MAYS01000575.1 GCF_001756855.1 Candidatus Erwinia dacicola
ACAATCACGTTCGACAACGGCAGGGAGTTTACCCGGCACAAGGAAGTCGCTGACGCGTTGGAAGCGGAAACCTACTTCGCTCATCCATATGCCTCGTGGCAGCGCGGGCTAAACGAGAACACCAATGGGTTGTTGAGGCAGTTTATCCCGAAAGGAACTGACCTGACAGCAGTGACGGATGACGAGCTCCGCAAGTGCCAGGGAGCACTGAATAGCAGGCCACGGAAATGCCTTGGGTTCCGGCAACCTTCAGTGGTCATTGTAGAGCTAAAACAGGCGGCTTAGCGTTGCACTTCGAACTTGAATCCGCTAGGTAAACATAAAAAACTGCTGACAAGCGCTTGAGCCGTGCTGCACGCTTGCTTTTACTGCACGGTCAAACGTACCATGAAGCACTTGTTTGTCGAGGGGATGGCTAATGTTCACGGGAAGTATTGTTGCACTCGTAACGCCGATGGATGACAAAGGTAATGTCTGCCGTGCGAGTCTGAAAAAACTGATTGATTACCATATTGCTAGCGGCACCGCGGCAATTGTATCTGTTGGAACCACCGGCGAGTCCGCCACCCTGAGCCAGGATGAACATGGTGACGTGGTTATGTTGACACTGGAACTGGCCGATGGCCGTATCCCAGTGATTGCCGGCACCGGTGCAAACGCCACTGCGGAAGGCGTTTCTTTGACCAAACGTTTCGAAAAATCTGGCGTTGTTGGCTGCCTGACTGTCACGCCGTACTACAACCGTCCGACGCAGAAAGGGTTGTATCAGCACTTTAAAACCATCGCGGAAAGCACCGAGCTGCTGCAGATGCTGTACAACGTACCGGCACGTACCGGCACGGATTTGCTGCCGGAAACCGTCAGTCGTCTGTCCAAAATTAAAAATATTATCGGAATCAAAGAGGCCAGCGGGAACTTATCGCGGGTTAGTCAGATCCAAGAATGGGTAAATGAAGACTTTATTCTGGTAAGCGGCGATGATGCTACCTCGCTCGACTTCATGCACTTGGGCGGGCACGGCGTGATTTCCGTGACGGCAAACATTGCCGCACGTGAAATGGTCGAGCTTTGCGCTCTGGCGCAGCAGGGCAACTTTGCCGAAGCGCGCATCCTGAACCAGCGCCTGATGCATCTGCATCACAAGCTGTTTGCTGAACCGAATCCTATCCCGGTCAAATGGGCCGCGAAACGGTTAGGATTAATAGCAACCGATACGCTGCGTCTGCCAATGACGCCGCTGACCGATGCCGGTCGTCCGGTTGTCGAGCAGGCACTGAAAAACGCTGGCCTGCTTTAAATTTAGGGAGAATTAATGGCTTACTCAGTACAAAATTCCACGGTAGCGAAAGTCGTGGGACTGTCGTTGGTCATGCTGCTGGCAGCATGTTCAAATGACCAGCGTTACAAGCGTCAGGTGAGCGGTGATGAATTCTACCTGCAGGCAGTCGAGCTTAGCGATCTGCGCGCTCCTGCTGGCATGATCCTTCCGATTCAAAATAGCCACTTTGATATTCCGTTGGTCAACCCTAATGGGCAGGTAGGTAAGCAGCTGGACATCCGTCCGCCAGCGCAGACTCTGGCTAGTACCCGTAGCCAGTTTGCCGGTAACACCGGTACGCTGATGGTCGACAGCCGCAGTGCTATCTGGCCACAGGTCATTGACGCGGTGCAGTTACTGAAGTTCCCTATTGCCGATCGTCAGGATGCGCGTCAATCACTGACCACTGACTGGGTACAGTGGAATCGTGCTGATGAAGATAATCAGTACCGTGGTCGCTATCAGCTGAACGTTCAGCCGCAGGCAGGCCAGCAGGTTCTGATGGTGGAACTGCTTGAGCTGCAGCAGCAGGATAAAACGGTCACTTCGCCAGTGCAGATCCAGCGTTATACCGCACAGATGCTGAACGAAATCAGCGCCGCAATGAATAAGGTTGAAACCACACGTGAAGATGCTGCTGCCAGCCGCAGCCCAACGCAAATTGACGTACAGAGCGGTGCCGATGATACCGGCTTGGCTAATCTGATCCTGCGTGCACCGTTCAACGTGGTCTGGCAGCGCCTGCCGGCAACGCTGAAGCGCATTGGCATGGAAGTAACCGACAACAACCGCTCACAGGGTAGCCTGAACGTGACGTATAAAGCGCCAAGCCGCAATACCTTTGACGAAATTGGTGCCAAGGATCCAGCACTGAAAAACGGCGACTACAAACTTCAGATCGGTGACCTCGATAACCGTAGCAGCCTGCAGTTCCTCGACCCTAAAGGTCACCCGCTCACCCAGTCGCAGAACGATGCGCTGGTGGCGGTGTTCCAAGCCGCATTCAGCAAGTAAGCCACAAGGCCGGAAAATTCCGGCCTTTTTATTTTCGCCTGACGTAAAGATTGCTTCGGTTTTTTACGTGTGGAACATATAATTCCGGCAGGCAAAATATTAACGGGGCGGCATGGCCGGTCCAACAGTAACAGTTCATTATCGTTTGGAGTTAAACAAGATGCAGAAGAAAGCTGAGTTGTATCGCGGCAAAGCGAAAACCGTTTACAGCACCGAAAACCCGGATCTTTTGGTACTCGAATTCCGTAACGATACGTCAGCGTTGGACGGTGAGCGCATCGAACAGTTCGACCGTAAGGGAATGATTAACAACAAGTTCAATTATTTCATTATGACCAAACTGCAAGAAGCCGGTATCCCAACGCAGATGGAAGCCCTGCTCTCTGACAACGAAGCGCTGGTAAAGAAGCTGGAGATGATGCCGGTAGAGTGTGTGGTCCGTAACCGTGCGGCTGGCTCGCTGGTAAAACGTCTGGGCGTGGAAGAGGGTATGATCCTCAACCCACCGCTGTTTGACCTGTTCCTGAAAGACGATGCAAAAAACGATCCGATGGTTAACGAGTCCTACTGCGAAACCTTCGGCTGGGTTAACAGAGAGAACCTAGCGCGCCTGCGCAAGCTGACCTACAAAGCTAACGAGGTGCTGAGCAAGCTGTTCTCTGACGTGGATCTGATCCTCGTCGACTTCAAGCTGGAGTTCGGCCTGTTCAAAGGCGAAGTGGTGCTGGGAGATGAGTTCTCCCCGGACGGCGCGCGCCTGTGGGACAAAGAGACGCTGAACAAGATGGACAAAGACCGCTACCGTCAGAGCCTCGGCGGCCTGATTGAAGCCTATGAAGAAGTGGCTAATCGTCTGGGCGTGAAACTCGACTAACCCGCTATTTTGAGGTTGGGTGCGTCCGGCTTCCCTCAGCCTTTTGCGCAAAATCCCCTTCTGCTCCCACGTTTTCTGGTTTTCCCCGCTGCATCAGACTAAAATCCACATACGCTGTTTTAAGCGATCACGAGGATAACTGTATACGTTGGCAAGGGCGTCGCGAAAGCGACAATGTAGAAGATCGCCGTAACGAGTCCGGAACGGACGGCGGCGGGCGTATGCGTATTCCCCGTGGTAAAGGCGGAATTATCCTGCTAATTATAGTGGTGGCAGGCTATTACGGTTACGACATCTCCCCGCTTCTGGGTGGAGGGGGGGGGACGGCACGCAGATGACACGAACTTTCCAGCAACAGAGCAAGGCCAGTCCAGGATGAAGCGGCGCAGTTTCAGTTTACCGGCACCATCTTTGCCATGACTGAAGATACTTGGCAGCAGCTGTTCCAGCAGATGGAGAAAAGATGGAAAGCCTCTGCGCTGGTGATGTACCGCAACCTGCGGCGGCTAGGCGGCGATGGGGCGTTATACGGCCCCGGCGACAGCAAATCTATATCGACCTCTTTTTCTATAACGAAATGAAAAATAAACTCGGCGCGGGTGGGGAATTCGCTCAGGGCTATGTGATCGCCCATGAAGTCAGTCACCACGTTCAGCACCTGCTCGGCATTGAGCAGAAAGTTTGCCAGATGCAGCAGGGGGCCAGTCAGATTCAGGTGAATCAGCTGTCAGTGAAGATGGAACTGCAGGCGGACTGTTTTGCCGGCGTTTGGGGCCACTATATGCAGCAGCAGAACGTACTGGAAACCGGTGACCTCGAATCTGCCCTGAATGCTGCAAAGGCAATTGGTGACGATCGTCTTTGCAGCGCGGTCAGGGGCGCGTGGTGCCGGACAACTTTACCCACAGCACTTCACAGCAGAGCTATACCTAGTTTAGAAAAGGCTTCGACGGCGGAAATCCTGGCCAGTGTAATACCTTTGTCGGATAAACGCGGGTGAGTGAGTGGCGCGACGGCACGGCCCGGCTGCAGTGCCAAGGCTGGCGACGACTGCTGGTGATTAGTGGGACAACGCAATGGAGTGAACAGCAGGCTGCAGGCTTAATGGAGCAGCTGCCCGGCGACTGGCTGTGGGTTGGCGAGCCGTCGCATAGCCTGCAAAGCTGCGCGCCATCCGCCATCCGTACGCTGCTCGGGCGCGAGTTCCGCCACGCGGTATTCGATGCCCGCTGTGGTTTTCACGCCGAAGCGCTGGCCGCCCTGTCGGGAACGCTGCAGGCGGGCAGCTGGCTGCTGCTGCTGGTCCCTGAGTGGGACCGCTGGGCGCAGCAGCCTGATGAGGATTCACTGCGCTGGAGCGAGCGCGATGCGCCGTGCGCCACCCCGCGTTTTATTCAGCGTTTGCAGCAGCTGATACAGGCCGATGCCCGGGCTGTGCTCTGGCGGGAAAATCACCCCTTGATATTACCCGTCGCTGAAGCCGTGCCGCAGTGGCTGCCGGACGATGGCAGCCTGCAGCAGCAAATCCTGGCAAAACTTCTGCACGCTCCTCCCGGTGTTCAGGCGATCACCGCAGCGCGCGGGCGCGGCAAGTCTGCGCTGGCGGGCATGCTAGCCGCTGGCTGGCCGGGGCACTGCCTAGTCACCGCGCCGAGCAAAGTTTCCACCGAGGTACTGGCGCAGTTTGCCGGTGATGCCTTCCATTTTATTGCTCCCGACCGCCTGCTGGCCGAAGCGGCGCTGCATCAGCCCGGCGTGGACTGGCTGCTGATTGACGAGGCGGCGGCTATTCCCGCGCAGCTGCTGCACCAGCTGGTAGCGCTGTTTCCGCGCGTGCTGCTGACCACCACGGTACAGGGTTACGAAGGCACTGGGCGTGGCTTCCTGCTGAAATTCTGCGCCGCGTTGCCCAACGTGACGCTGCACCAGCTCGATACCCCATTGCGCTGGGCGGCGAACGATCCGTTGGAGTCGTTTATCAGCGATGCGCTGCTGTTTGATGACCGGGTAGTTGAGCCGCTGCGTGGCAGCATTGGTTACGTGGCGCTGGAACAGCCCGACTGGGTGCAGCAGCCTGCGCGTATGGCAGCAGTTTATCAGCTGCTGACCAGCGCGCACTACCGCACTTCGCCGCTCGACCTGCGGCGCATGATGGATGCGCTTGGCATGCATTTCAGCGCCGCGCTGCAGGGCGACAGCGTGCAGGGCGCGCTATGGCTGGTGGATGAAGGCGGCCTGAGCGCGGCGCTCTCCAGCGCCGTCTGGGCCGGAACCCGCCGCCCGCACGGCAACTTAGTGGCGCAATCGCTGGCGGCGCATGCCGGGCAGGTCGACGCGCCGCAGCTGCGCTCCGGGCGTATCAGCCGTATTGCGGTCACCGCCGCACTGCGCAGGCAGGGCGTCGGTCAGCAGCTGGTGGCGGGCTGTCAGCAGCAGGCGCAGGAGCTAGATTATCTGTCAGTGAGCTTTGGCTTCACCCAAGAGCTCTGGCAGTTCTGGCAGCGCTGCGGCTTTCAGCTGGTACGTATCGGCAGCGTCCGCGAGGCTAGCAGCGGCTGCTACAACGCGATGGCGATTTTGCCGCTCAGCCCTGCTGGACAACGGCTGGCACAGCGTGCCTCACAGCGCTTCGAGCGGGCAGGGGCGTGGTTACGTCGTCAGCTGCCCGCGGAAGAGCTGCCGCTCGCGACGCACTGCTATGCTGATATTGATGAGGATGACTGGCGTGAGCTGGCCGGTTTTGCCTGGGCACAGCGGCCGTTTGGAGCCAGTCTGGCTGCGCTGGGCAGACTGGTCTGCCAGCGCCCCTGCGCACTGCCTCTGCTGAGCGCCTCTCTTCTGGCGCAACAAAGCACTGCTGAAGTGACCACTCAGGCGAAACTCTCCGGGCGTAAAGCGCTGCTGGCTGCGCAGCGCCAAGAAGCCCAGCAGGGGCTGGTAGCGCTGGACAGGCAGCTGGCTGCCCGCTGGCGCCAGTGGCTTAACTCGTTGCAATAAATTCAACGTCATCGTCAAAAACCGTTTATTTTCTTCCGCGCTCAGGGGCAGATCATCACCCCCATCGTTTAAGGAGTAGCGATGGGGCAGATCGGTAACAGGTTTGCGCAGGCGTTTCCGCGCGCGCTGGTGGTGAGTATCGATGGCCTGCAGCCATCCGGTGATGAACTTGGCCGCCAGTGGTTTGCGCCCGACAGCACGGATTTGCAGCTACAGGTGGATGGCGTGATGGCAGAGTTTACCGCCAGCGAGCGTCACTGGCAGCAGCTGAGCGGCATCAAAGCGGACGCCACCGCGCTGGTGCGATTCTCGCAGGGCGAGCATGATGGTGCTCGAAGCGGTGAAAGTGTAGGCGAATCTGGCGGGCAGAGTGGTCGCCTTCAGCGGGCGCTATACCACGCTGCTGCAGCGCGCCAGTCGGCGCACTACTATCCACCTGATCCACGGCGACGATGACAGTACGCTGCCATTTACTCACGCGGATCGCCTGCAGTTTACCGTGCCGCGCCGGTATTTCGACGATGTAGTGGCACACTGATACTTGCGACCTGATCGGAGGTGATATGCTCACCTCCACAACACGAGAGGTGATCAAATGGCTAAACATTTCATGGCTGAATTTAAGCTGGAAGCTGCAAAACTGGCTGTCGACCACGGCTACACATTCGTTAAGGCCGCCGAAGCGGTTAATGTCAGCCATTCCGCTCTGACTCGCTGGGTCAATAAACTCAGGCTGGAGCGACAAAGTAAAACCCCTTCGGGGCTTCCCCCTGATGAATCCCCAGAAAACAAGACAGGCATAGCGTAATGTGATCTAATTGATTGCGCTAACAATTTCAAGGAAATCACCGCTATGCCTGCCCGTGTATTATGCCAAAAATTCTTTAAAAGTGTACTGGAGCCTCTGCATCTTTACCGCCAGAAATCACTGATTGATGCAACCAGTGCTGTCATAAATGGTGCCTCTCTCACTCTTACCAGTATCGGACGTCATTTGACAGGAACAGCATCCGTTAAATAAGGGGCTGTCCTAGATAACTAAGATCATCTAGGATAGTGCCATGAGAAAAAGCAGACTCAGTCAGTACAAACAGGAACGGTTACTTGAACTGTTTATTGCAGGCTCCACAGCCCGTATTGCCGCAGAGCTGGTTGGTGTCCACAGGAACACTGCTGCATACTATTTTCACCGCCTCAGAGTGCTGATAGCCGAGCACGTAGATAGGCACTCCTGGTTTGATGGCGAGATTGAACTGGACGAAAGTTATTTTGGTGGTTGTCGTAAAGGTCAGCGTGGCAGAGGTGCTGCCGGAAAAGTGCCTGTTTTCGGGCTTC
>NZ_MAYS01000576.1 GCF_001756855.1 Candidatus Erwinia dacicola
TCTCGACCGCCAGTTCGCGGTTACCGGGCCGGACCAGGTCTGGTGCGGCGATGTGACTTATATCTGGACGGGTAAATGCTGGGCTTATCTGGCGGTGGTGCTGGACTTGTTTGCACGTAAACCGGTGGGCTGGGCCATGTCGACGTCACCGGACTCGGCACTGACGGTCAAAGCGTTGCAGATGGCCTGGGAGCTTCGGGGTAAGCCAACAGACGTGGCGTTCCACAGCGACCAGGGCAGCCCCTATACCAGCCGTAGATATCGGCAGGCGCTGTGGCGCTGTAGGATAAAGCAGAGTATGAGTCGACGGGGAAACTGCTGGGATAACGCCCCTATGGAGCAGTTCTTCCGGAGCCTGAAGACCGAATGGGTGCCGACGAAGGGCTATAACAGCTTCAGCGAAGCCCAGGGCGCGATAATCCGCTATATAACGGGATATTACAGCGCTATCAGGCCCCACTGGTATAACGGCAGTCTGACGCCCAACGAATCTGAGCGGCTGTACTACTTACAGTCTAATGCTGTGGCCAGTATTAGTTGACCACTACAGAGGCTTATGACGCTGCCCAGTCTACCTTCGAACATTACAACGAATGGCATCCTCACAGTGCACTGGGATATCGTTCGCCACGGGAATATCTGCGGCGGTGAACCACTCATGGGTTATGCGATAAAAAGTATCTGGAAATGTAGGGGCCAATCCAAAACAGTTCAAGTAACCGTTTCTGTTTGTACTGACTAAGTCTGCTTTTTCTCATGGAACCATCCCCATCCTAGATGATCTTAGTTATCTAGAATAGCCCCATATCTTTATACCTTGGTGGAGATGCTTAATATAGAAACCAGAGAGTATAAACCGGAGTTGGACATGATCCGTTCGTGACGGCAAGGGGCATAAAAGGTTGAAAGCGACCATTCGGTCTAATACCCTGCTGCGATGAATAAAACGACCCGCTTTAATGCTTTGATACACGAGAGCATCTGCTCAATACCGGCGAACAGTTCTGCCTGCAGCGCTGCTTCAACGGTATGGGCCTTATTGAGCTGCTAAAACAGGCAGAAGTGCCTAAAGGGGCGTTCTATCACTATTTCCTTTCTAAGGAAGCGTTCGACGTGGCGATGCTTGAGCGCTACTTTGCTCGTATCATCAGCGCCTGTCTGGCTATCTCAATGATCGTCAGATAAGCTATCGTCAGCGGGTGCTGGATTACTGCCAGCAGTCGCTTTCGTTCTGCTAGGAGAACAGTTTCGCTGGGTGCCTCTCGGTTAAGCTGTCGACCGAGGTTTGCGATCTGTCAGGAGCGATGAGCAGCGCGCTACATGCGGGCTCTGAATCATTGATGGCCACGCTGGTCAACACGCTAATTAAAGCGCAGCAGCAGGGTACGCTGTCAGCGGAAGTCAACTGCACCCGATGCGCATTAACGTTATACACTCTGTGGCTGGGAGCCAGCCTGCAAAGTAAAATCTGCCGTGATAATGCGCCCTTGCTTAACGCAATGTCAGGAAATAAGTGAAACGTAAAAAACACCTTTTCTAGTCGACCGGTCTACTAGGAGTAAGTTATGAAACTGAAAAAACTGTTTACCCCTCTCAAAATCGGCGCAATTACCGTGCCGAACCGCATTTTTATGGCACCGCTGACGCGTCTGCGCAGTATTGAACCTGGCGATATCCCGACTCCGCTGATGGGCGAATATTACCGCCAACGTGCCAGCGCAGGATTAATTATTACCGAAGCTACACAGATTAGTGCGCAGGCGAAAGGCTATGCCGGGGCACCAGGTTTACATTCGGCTGAACAGATCTGCGTGTGGAAAGCAATCAATGAAGGAATTCATCACAATGGCGGTCACAGTGCCGTACAGCTTTGGCACACCGGACGTATCTCGCACACCAGCGTGCAGCATGAGGGTGCGGCGCCGGTTTCTGCTTCCGCCATTAATGCTGAAACGCGCACCTCACTGCGTGATGAAGCGGGTAACGCCGTGCGCGAAGCCACCTCCACGCCACGCGCACTGGCAACCGAAGAAGTGGCAGGTATCGTTAATGATTTCCGTCAGGCAGTAAGCAACGCCCGCGAAGCCGATTTTGACTTGGTTGAGCTGCACAGCGCCCACGGTTACCTGATCCACCAGTTCCTGTCCCCTGCCTCAAACCAGCGTGAAGATCGCTACGGCGGCAGCATTGAAAATCGCACGCGTTTTGCGCTCGAAGTGGTTGATGCCGCGATCGCTGCGTGGAACGCAGACCGCATCGCGGTCCGTATTTCACCTCTCGGCCCGTTCAATGGCCTAGACAATGGTGAAGATCAGGAAGAAGCCGCACTGTATTACATTGCTGAGCTGGAAAAACGTCATCTTGCCTATCTGCATATTTCTGAACCAGACTGGGCGGGCGGAAAACCTTACAGCGAGAGCTTCCGTAAGGCTATCCGTGCCGTTTACTCTAGAGTAATTGTCGGAGCCGGTGGTTACACTGCAGAAAAAGCAGAAACGCTGATTGAACAAGGCCTGATTGACTCCGTTGCTTTTGGGCGCAGCTACATTGCCAACCCGGACTTGGTCGAGCGCCTGAAACAGCAGGCTGAACTGAATGCCCCACAGCCAGAAACCTTCTACGGTGGCGGCGCGAAAGGCTATACCGATTACCCGATTCTGGGGTAAGGATTCGCAGCGGTTGCTTAACCTCTATAGAGGACTTTTTACGTCATCCACCGATCGATGGTGCCGATAAAAGAGAATGTTATGCGTTTACTCCACACCGACTTTGTTGAATAACAGGTAACCACGCTGTTTTAATGTGCCGATTTTGGACTAAAAGGCTAGCCATTCCAGC
>NZ_MAYS01000577.1 GCF_001756855.1 Candidatus Erwinia dacicola
TACAGATAAGCCCAGCGTCCGTTGACCTTCACGTAGGTTTCATCGAGATGCCATGAGCCAAAACCGGAAGGTTGACGCCAGTACCAGCGCCGCCGCTTTTCCATCTCAGGTGCATAACGCTGAACCCATCGATAAATCGTGGTGTGATCGACATTTACCCCTCGCTCAGCCAGCATCTCCTGCAGCTCACGATAACTGATGCCATATTTGCAGTACCAGCGGACGGCCCACAGGATAATATGACGCTCAAAATGTCGACCTTTAAATGGGTTCATGTGCTGCTCCTTCAACTAAACAGTGGCATCAGTTTACCATCGCCAGATCTTTGCAACAGTGCCGTTGAAAACGGGACAACGGATTACCGGGCCGGGCATGCCCGGCCCCTACGGGTTGTGCCGCCGAATAGCATCAGGCATACCTGACCCGCCCGCTATTAATACTTGCTGTCGCTGGTCACACCGCTGTGCCCTGCTGCATTCAGCAGGCTGGAAGCACCAAAGCGGAAATGGCGTGCATCGGCCCAGTCCGCACCCAGAATGTCATCGGCCAGCTTGAGGTAGATTGCCGCATCGTCAGCGGTACGCACGCCGCCAGCAGGCTTAAAGCCAACCTGCTGCTTCACATCCTGTTCGGCAATCACGCGCATCATGATCTCTGCAACTTCTGGCGTCGCGTTGACCGGCACTTTACCGGTCGAGGTTTTGATAAAGTCTGCACCCGCTTTGATGGCGATTTCGGAGGCTTTACGGATCAGCGCTTCCTCTTTCAGCTCACCGGTTTCAATAATCACTTTTAACAGCACGTTTGCCGCAGAGCAGGCGTCTTTACAGGCTTTTACCAGCTCGAAGCCGACGGTTTCGTTACCGGCAATCAGCGCACGGTACGGGAATACCACGTCAACTTCGTCCGCGCCGTAGGCGATAGCAGCACGGGTCTCCGCCAGTGCAATATCAATGTCGTCGTTGCCGTGTGGGAAGTTGGTGACGGTAGCGATGCGGATATCTGGGGTGCTCTGCTCGCGCAGCGTTTTACGCGCAATCGGGATAAAGCGCGGGTAGATGCAGATGGCGGCGGTGTTTCCGGCCGGGGATTTGGCCTGATGGCACAGCGCGATCACTTCCGCATCGGTGTCATCGTCGTTCAGGGTTGTGAGATCCATCAGCTGCAGCGCGCGCAGCGCCTGAGTTTTTACATCGGACATGGTTGTCTCCAGACAATCTAGCAGCAGGCACGGTCAGCGCACTTGATAATGCTAAAATTATAACAGCCCGTGGCTAGTTATTTTGCGGGTAGTTTCACATTAAAAAGATGACAGTTGCACCATTGATTGCATGAATAGTGACATCAATCACAATTTAACCGTCATCACGCCCGGAGCGGCGCGCATTAACGCGACCACAGCGAGCCAGAGGAAAATGTCACATTTATAACATATAGTCTTCAAGGCAAACAGGTCTTTCGTCTTTCAGAAGAGTAGCCCGTACTTCACAGGCCAAAGAGCGTGTGGGTGTTTTGGCGCAGGGTTTCAGCGATTTGCTCAGTGGATTCAAAGCAGCACTGTTGCAAAGATATT
>NZ_MAYS01000578.1 GCF_001756855.1 Candidatus Erwinia dacicola
CAAAAGTCTGGCACAACGCAGCGACCGGATACCTCGCTCTTAGCCTGTCGACTACCGTGAACCGTTGAGTGCGTCCGACATTAAGAGCGCCGTAGCCTTTTTTAGGATTTCGTTCTCCATTTCAAGGCGTTGTATTTTCTTCCTCGCCTCACGCAGCTCGAGCTGTTCTGGCGTCAGAGGAAGCCCGGCGGGCGTTTTCCCCTGGCGCTCAAGTCGCAGCTTATTCACCCAACGGGGGATAGCCGAATGGCTTACGTTAACTGCCTCTGCGGCCTTAACGTAGGTATAGCCGTGGTCGACAACTAACTTCGCCGCTTCGAGCTTAAATTCTGGCGTGAAATGTTTAGCCATTGGGTCACCTGTGGTGTTGGGAAGGTGAGAATATCACCTTCCGATCAGGTGGCCAGTATCAGTGTGCCACTACACTTTTTCCAACGACCACTTTCCCTGTATGCGCCCGTTTCGAGGGAAGTATTGCAGGTTTACGCTCAAGCAGCAGCGCATTCTGACGCATTATTCGGTATACGCGTTTGGCATTAATAACGGCCATGTCGTCAGATTCAGATTGCCTGCGCAGCAGTGCCCACCCCGGCGATAACCATATGTAGGCAGATCGCCGATAACGGTATGGATACGCTCCAGCGCTTCCGTATCATCAGGCTTGCGCTTCCATCGACGATCCTGCCAGTTCTTCGACCGACAGGCCATGGCATGCAGTGGCGCACGTGAGATCCGAAAGCAACGACTGACGAGACTTATTCGCCATCCTCCGACAACAAGGGCACGGGCGCTATCTACTTTTTGTCGGCCATATTCAACGGCTTCTTTTTAGCAGCTCGTTTTCCATGGTTTTCTTGCCCAGTAGGCGCTGCAGCTCTTTAATTTGCTTCATCGCAAATTTAAGTAATACCAACTGTCTGGAGATTCAGGGGGGATAGTCTAATTTTTAACCACAAGGACGGATAAAAATTATGAGGGGAGGAAGACAAAATAAAGCGGTCAACAGCATGGCGACAGCTAGGCCATCTGTTATAGTACAGTTCCTTAATCCGCTGAACTGCCGCTAACTTGGCCGTTTTTGCCGATATACGTTAACAGGCTAAACTATGGTTTCTCACTGTTTAGGTTTACCCTCTACTAAAAAATAATGATGAAGTCTTAATGAGCTATCAGGTACTGGCCCGCAAGTGGCGTCCGCAAACGTTTAATGATGTCGTCGGTCAGCAACATGTTCTAACCGCGCTGGCTAACGGTTTGTCGCTTGGCCGCATCCATCACGCCTATCTTTTCTCCGGCACCCGTGGTGTCGGTAAAACGACCATTGCCCGCCTGCTGGCAAAGGGGCTGAATTGTGAAACCGGCATAACCGCCGCCCCGTGCGGGCAGTGCGACAACTGCCGTGAAATCGAACAGGGGCGCTTTGTCGATCTGATTGAAATCGATGCCGCTTCGCGCACCAAAGTGGAAGACACGCGCGATCTGCTGGATAACGTCCAGTACGCTCCGGCCCAGGGTCGTTTTAAAATCTATCTGATCGATGAAGTTCACATGCTCTCGCGCCACAGCTTTAACGCGCTGTTGAAAACGCTGGAAGAGCCACCGGAACACGTCAAATTTCTATTAGCCACCACCGACCCGCAAAAGCTGCCGGTTACCATCCTGTCACGCTGCCTGCAGTTTCACCTCAAGGCGCTCGATCAGGAGCAAATCTGCGGCCAGCTTGAACACGTGTTGAAAGCTGAACAAATTGCCGCGGAAACCCGAGCACTGCAGCTGCTGGCGCGTGCCGCCGACGGCAGTATGCGCGATGCGCTTAGCCTGACCGATCAAGCCATCGCCATGGGGCAGGGGCAGGTGACCACCGCCACGTTGAATGACATGCTCAGCACGCTTGACGACGAGCAGCCGCTGGCGCTGATTGAAGCGCTGGTCAATGCCGACGGTGAACAGGTGATGGCGCTGTTGACTCAGGCCGCATCGCGCGGCGTAGACTGGGAAGCGCTGCTGGTGGAGATGCTCACCTTGCTGCATCGCGTGGCGATGATCCAGCTGCTGCCTTCAGCGCTCGGTGATGACATGGCCGCGATTGAACAGCGGCTGCGTGAACTGGCGCGGGTGCTGCCACCGGCGGATGTGCAGCTCTATTATCAAACGCTGTTGATGGGGCGCAAAGAGCTGCCGCTGGCACCGGATCGCCGTATGGGCGTCGAGATGTCGCTGCTGCGTGCGCTGGCTTTTCATCCGAAAGCGGTGATTACTGAACCGGTTGCGCGCCCGACTATGACGCCACAGGCTACCGCTGTGGCTATGCCTGCATCGGATGCCGTGCCGCCATCCAGCCCGCCTGCGGCGCATACCGTGGAGCCCCCGCCACCGCAGGGATTACCGGATACCACCAGCCAGCTCTTGCAGGCGCGTACGCAGCTGCTGCGCCATCAGAGGGCGAGTAAGCCAAAAAAGAGTGAGCCGGCGGCGCAGGGGGCGCGGTCGGCAAGCTCGGCACTGGAGCGCCTAGCCACCGTTACCGAACGCGGGCAGCAACGCCTGCAGCAGGCCGCAACGGAGCCCGCCGCACCAGTAAAGGAAGAGGTTTACCGCTGGAAAGCGCTTAATCCGACAGAAGTAAAAACGGAAAAAGTCGCCACGCCAAAAGCGCTGCGCACCGCACTTGAGCTGGAAAAACATCCGGAATTGGTGGCGAAGCTGGTTTCTGAATCCTTACAGCGTGATGTCTGGGCTGCCGAGATCGCTGCGCTTACGATGCCAAAACTGGTGCAGCAGCTGGCGCTCAATGCTTGGAAAGAACCGACCGAAAACGGCATCTGTCTGCATCTGCGCTCCAGCCAGCGTCATTTAAACTCCCCTTCGGCGCAAAAAGCGCTGAATGATGCCTTGAATGCCGCCACCGCGAACCCCATTGAATTAACCGTGGTGGAAGATGATAATCCGGAGGTGCTGACCCCATTGGAGTGGCGGCAGAAAATTTACGAAGAGAAACTGGCGCAGGCGCGTCAGTCGATTATCACGGATACTCATATACAGACGCTGCAGCGATTTTTTGACGCTGACGTAGACGAAAAGAGTATCCGACCTGTTTAACCCGCTGCATTATCACGTGATGATATGGCCTGAGCTGAAGAGAGAGAACTTATGTTTAGTAAAACCGGATTGGGCAACCTTATGAAGCAGGCCCAGCAAATGCAGGACAAAATGGCGCAGGTGCAGGAAGATATCGCTGCGATGGAAGTGACTGGTGAATCTGGCGCAGGCATGGTCAAGGTCACCATCAACGGTGCGCACAGCTGCCGTCGCGTGGAAGTGGATCCAAGCCTGCTAGAAGATGATAAAAACATGCTGGAAGACCTGATTGCTGCGGCATTCAACGATGCCGCACGTCGCGTTGCTGAAACCCAGAAAGAGAAAATGGCGGTCGTTTCCAGCGGAATGTCTCTGCCACCTAGCTTCAAGATGCCATTCTGATGCAAACCAGCCCGCTCCTTGAAGCACTGATGGAGTCGCTGCGTTGCCTGCCGGGCGTCGGGCCGAAGTCGGCTCAGCGCATTGCTTTCCAGCTGTTACAGCGCGACCGCAGTGGCGGTATGCGACTGGCGCGGGCCCTGACGCGGGCGATGTCGGAAATTGGCCACTGTGCCGACTGCCGTACATTCACCGAGCAGGAAACCTGCATTATCTGCGCCAATCCCCGGCGTCAGCAGAACGACCTGATCTGCGTGGTGGAGAGCCCGGCAGATATTCACGCCATTGAGCAGACTGGGCAGTTTGCCGGGCGCTACTTTGTGCTGATGGGCCACCTGTCGCCACTGGATGGCATCGGGCCTAATGATATTGGCCTCGATCGCCTCGAGCAACGCCTGGGAAAAGAGTCAATTCAGGAAGTGATCCTCGCCACCAACCCGACGGTGGAAGGCGAAGCAACCGCCAACTACATTGCCAGCCTGTGTGAACAGTATGGTGTGGACGCCAGCCGCATCGCGCACGGCGTGCCAGTGGGCGGCGAGCTGGAAATGGTCGACGGCACCACGCTGTCGCACTCTCTTGCCGGGCGCCTCAAGATTAAATTCTGAACAATCAACGGCACGAGTTGATTGTGCCGTCTTGAAATCGCCAAATATCCCCCCACTTATTATCCTCAACGTTCATCAACCTGTTTTTAGTTGAGGTAGCAATAACCATGAAAGGACAAGAGATCCGTGGCTTCCAGTCAGAGGTAAAACAACTTCTGCACCTGATGATCCACTCCCTCTATTCAAATAAAGAAATCTTCCTGCGTGAGCTGATCTCAAACGCCTCTGACGCCGCCGACAAGCTGCGCTTCCGGGCGTTATCCACTCCGGATCTTTACCAAGGTGACGGCGAGCTGCGCGTACGGGTTTCGGTCGACAAGGAAAAACGCACCCTGACGTTAAGCGACAACGGTATCGGGATGCGTCGTGACGAAGTGATTGAAAACCTTGGCACCATTGCCAAATCAGGCACCAAATCCTTCCTCGAGTCACTGGGTTCAGACCAAGCAAAAGATAGCCATCTAATCGGCCAGTTTGGTGTTGGTTTCTACTCGGGGTTTATCGTGGCCGATAAAGTGTCAGTCCGCACCCGCGCAGCCAGCGTAGCCGCCGATGAAGGCGTGTTCTGGGAATCTGCTGGTCAGGGCGAATACACCATCGCCGACATCACTAAAGAAGATCGCGGCACGGAAATCACTCTGCATCTGCGTGAAGGCGAAGATGAGTTGCTCAATGCATGGCGCGTGCGCAGCATTATCAGCAAGTATTCCGACCATATTGCCCTGCCGGTAGAGATTGAAACCCATAACGAAGAAGACAACACCACCACCTGGGAAAAGATCAACAAAGCGCAGGCACTGTGGACGCGTAATAAGTCTGACATCAGAGAAGATGAATATAAAGAGTTCTACAAGCACGTCGCGCATGACTATACCGACCCGCTGACGTGGAGCCACAACCGCGTTGAGGGCAAGCAGGAGTACACCAGCCTGCTCTACATCCCGGCGCAGGTGCCGTGGGATATGTGGAACCGCGATCACAAGCACGGCCTGAAACTGTACGTGCAGCGCGTGTTCATCATGGATGACGCTGAGCAGTTTATGCCGAACTATCTTCGCTTCGTCAAAGGTCTGATCGACTCTAACGACCTGCCGCTGAACGTCTCGCGTGAAATCCTGCAGGACAGCCGCATCACGCAGACCCTGCGCGGCGCGTTGACCAAGCGCTCCCTGCAGATGTTGGAGAAAGTGGCGAAGGATGATGAAGAGAAATACCAGAAATTCTGGCAGCAGTTCGGTCTGGTGCTGAAAGAAGGCCCGGCAGAAGACAGCGGCAACGTGGCGACCATCGCCAAACTGCTGCGTTTTGCCAGCACCAGCAGCGAAGGCCCGGCGCAGACCGTGTCGCTGGAAGATTATGTCAGCCGCATGGTGGAAGGGAGGCAGGAGAAGATTTACTACATCACTGCCGACAGCTATGCCGCGGCGAAAAGTAGTCCGCACTTGGAGCTGTTCCGTAAGAAAGGCATCGAAGTGCTGCTGCTCTCCGACCGTATCGACGAATGGATGATGAGCTATCTGACTGAATTCGACGGTAAGTCATTCCAGTCGGTGAGCAAAGCGGATGACGTGATGAGCAAACTGGTCGATGAAGAGACTGAAGAGCAGAAAGAAGCGGAGAAAGCGCTGGAGCCGTTCGTTGAGCGCGTGAAAACGCTGCTGGGTGAGCGCGTGAAAGAGGTGCGCCTGACACATCGTCTCACCGACACCCCGGCGATTGTCACCACCGAAGCGGACGAAATGAGCACCCAGATGGCGAAGTTGTTTGCTGCTGCTGGCCAGGAGGTGCCGGAAGTGAAATATCTGTTCGAGCTGAACCCAGATCACGCTCTGGTAAAACGCGCTGCCGATACGCAGGACGAAGCCTGCTTCGCCGAGTGGGTCGAGCTGCTGCTGGACCAAGCGCTGTTCGCCGAGAAAGGCACGCTGGACGATCCTAACCAGTTTATCCGCCGCATGAACCAGCTGCTGCTGGGGTAATCGCCACGGTCCAATGGGCGAGGCATGCCTCGCCCCTACGCAGATCACCGTACGGGTCGGGCATGCCCGAGCCAGCATCAACCCGCAATCGACGGCACTGTTGCAAAGAT
>NZ_MAYS01000579.1 GCF_001756855.1 Candidatus Erwinia dacicola
TCATCATTCGCAAGTTGCCCAATAAGCCGGCGGAGACCGTGGCTGCCGCTTTCAGGGACATTGAAGCCAATACCTTCTGCGAGTTTAAGACCCTGACCGCAGATAACGGCCCTGAATTCGCCCTGCACGAGCAAATCACGGAAATCACAGGGGCGCAGGTCTACTTTGCACGCCCATACCATTCCTGGGAACGTGGCCTGAATGAGCATACCAACGGTCTGATACGGCGCTTTTACCCCAAGGGAACCGACTTCAGTCAGGTGAGCCATCGCAAGATGGCTGAACTCGAACACATACTCAACACGCGCGGGAGAAAATCACTGGGCTATCGTTCCCCCAACGAGGTATTTTTAACGCACTTACTGGCGGCATAAGCCCCCTCGGTTTTGTTGCGTTTCGAGTGGGAATGGGGCCGCTTTCACTTCAGCTGGCAATTAAACAGCTGGAAACAGGATCGGCGAACGGGGCTTAAACGGAGGTCTGATGACGGATTTTGATTGTGCTCCGGACAACTGGCATATGGCGTGCTGCCTTCTGGGAAACTGTTACTTCAGGATTGCATTACGTGGTGAGGAAACAACGGCTCCTGCACTGCTTGCGGAGCTGAAAAAGCTGGAGGCCGTCTTTTCAGGTTTGCCCGGCGGCGAGTATCTGCCGCTGCGCCTCGCAATTGAACAGGTGGTGATGGCTGTCGCAGATTAGTACTTGTATGTTTAATGAAGACTAAAAGATGTAATCAGTCTGTTTCAGAAAAGGGGGCACTTCATCCTTCCAAACCAATCGAAAGGGCATTCCTTGCCCCTGTTAACGCCTACGTAAAAACGATAAATCATCAAAATTGAAATTCCGCTGAGAGTAAATGCCTGACTAACCCACATATGAGATGATAAGCACATATAAACGGGAGGGGTTGAGTGAATATTATACCGATTCGTGACGATTACGAATGGACTGCATTGGAGTTCTTTGCGGGTATCGGTCTTGTCAGAGCCGGGATGGAACAGACTGGGATCAGGACTGTCTGGGCTAATGACTATGACCAGAATAAAAAGTCGATGTATGAAGGACACTGGAAATCTCATGAGCTTTTGCTGGCGGATATTCACACCCTCAAAAGCGAAAACCTGCCAGCAGCAAATGTTGCATGGGCTTCCTCACCCTGTACGGACCTCAGTCTGGCAGGTAAGCGTGTAGGCCTGCGGGGAGGCAGAGAATCATCTGCATTTTTCGGTTTTACTGATTTACTAGCCGGTATGAATGAGCGTCGGCCGGAAGTGATCGTTCTTGAGAACGTTACTGGTTTAGCCTCGTCTCATAATAGGGAAGATTTGAGGGCAGCGGTTAAAGAGTTCAATGCGTTAGGCTATGCAGTCGATGCTATCACTCTTGATGCCCGGCGTTTTGTTCCGCAATCCAGGCCCCGGCTGTTTCTTATAGGAGCAAAAAATCCGATTGATGGTGGTGAACAAGACACATGCCTGAGACCTGACTGGCTTTCCTGGCTACATAAAGATCCTGAAGTGCGCACTTTCATGATGCCTTTACCCAAAGCGCCAGATCTTCTTAGCCAGGGATTCACGCTGGAAACGGAGACTATGCCTGACAGCGACCCGAGGTGGTGGAAAGCAGCGAAGATCACCCTTTTTAAAAACTCAATGTCAGCGGTTCAGCGGGAAAGGTTAGAACACTTAGTCTCTCTGAATAGTATAACTGCCAGAACTGCCTACCGACGCACGCGAAATGGAATCCCAGTATGGGAAATGAGAGCAGAAGATATTTCTGGATGTTTACGTACGGCGCGGGGCGGCTCTTCCAAACAGGCAGTTGTGGTTATGGGGCAGGGATCGTTAAAGGTCCGGTGGATGACCGGGCTTGAGTATGCGCGTTTGATGGGGGCAGGCTGGTACACGCTGGAAAATATGCGTGACTCTCAGATTCAATATGGTTTCGGGGACGCTGTCGCGGTTCCGGTTGTTAGCTGGGTTGCCCGGCATATGATCCTTCCGCACCTGGAGGCAGCAAGAAAATCACATGGAAGAAAAGCGAATGGATGAGTTCAACAATACAGAAGCATATCTTGCAGCGGCAAAATCCTGGTATGAAGGAGAGCGCGCCAAGAGTGGTTCAATAAATACAAACGTGATGAATGCGGGTCTGATCGTCTCACGCATGATGGCCGATGGCATCCCTATCACTGACGAACGGCTTTACAGTGAAGGTAAAAGTCAGGTGCGGGGGCTAAGCGGTGCCACCATATCTAAAATCCTGGAACAACATGGTAAAACACGTCTTTTCACCCGTGAAGGTGGGCGCACATCCAGAGGAACTATCTTTTTAGCTGCAGCATTCCGGGATGTGCTTAACGGCACTCAGGTTAACAAAAATGAGTCTGTCGATTTGGCAAAGGCTTCAAATCTGCTTGAATCATTTTTCGTTAAATGTGTGCGTCTCGACTATTTTGACAAACAGAGGATTGCCGTCGAACTGGATTATCGTAAGCCTGTTTCCTCTGTTGTTAGCGATATTCTCAATGGCGCTGCAGAACGTTCTGATAAACCCACCGGTGCGGTACTTCAGCATCTTATAGGTGCCAAACTCCAGCTACGCTTTCCCAACGTTGAAATCGGAAGTGACAGAGCCAATACGGCTGATCTGCACACCGATCGCGAGGGGGATTTTCAGGTGGGCACAACGGCATTCCACGTTACCACCTCCCCTATGGAAAAGTTGATTTCACGGTGTGTTGAGAATAAACGGGCAGGTTACAGGCCGGTCATACTCACTCCTGAAAGCAGAGTCATTGCTGCACGCCAAATGGCCGATAACGTCGGTATGTCAGAGCAGATTTCCGTCCAGGCAGCTGAAACTTTTATAGGAAATAATATAGAAGAAATTGCAATTTATGACGGTGATAAAATCCGCGAAGGACTGGCAAGGCTTATCCGCACGTATAATTCACGTATTGGTGCGATTGAGATAGATAAATCTCTCATGATTGATGAACCCCGTTGGGTCGTCAACATACTGGGCGGTAACTGAGATGTCTCACAATAAGCAAGTTAATTCGGAGGGGCGACTATCTGCATTCTCCAGACAGCCCCCAGAACGCGCTGTTAGTTGGGCTTGAATGAGGTAACAGAAATTTCGGCGGTTCCGGCATAGAACCTCATTTTTTCATACAGGGAGTGAGCCAACGTGGCTGTGACAGAAAAATCGGGCCATCTGGCATGGTGCGCCCTGGTAGCGCTGGCACTGGCCAGACAGGATGGTGGCGTTCTTTCGCCGGCGCAGGAAAACCTATTTGTTACCCGATGGCTGGCGACTGCGCTGAAGCAGCGTCGTTTCTCGCGCGATGTGACACTTGATGGTTAGTAATCTGAATCGCTTCTTTTCGGATCACCTGA
>NZ_MAYS01000580.1 GCF_001756855.1 Candidatus Erwinia dacicola
GCAAATCACGGAAATCACAGGGGCGCAGGTCTCCTTTGCACGCCCATACCATTCCTGGGAACGTGGCCTGAATGAGCATACCAACGGTCTGATACGGCGCTTTTACCCCAAGGAAACCGACTTCAGTCAGGTGAGCCATCGCAAGATGGCTGAACTCGAACACATACTCAACACGCGCGGGAGAAAATCACTGGGCTATCGTTCCCCCAACGAGGTATTTTTAACGCACTTACTGGCGGCATAAGCCCCCTCGGTTTTGTTGCGTCTCGAGTGGGAATGGGGCTTTATCTTTACTGAGTGAAAGAATGACTTTGCTTACTTTTGCCAGTACATCATTTTTAAGCAACCGTGTGGGCGTCAGGTCAGGTAGTTCCTGCATGATGTTAGCAAGGCTTTCAACATCTGATTCGGTGTAAAACTTTGGTTTACGCTTAGCCATACCAGTCTCCTTTACGTGAAAATTTTCATTTTTCTAAAAATTAGCAAATGTTGAAGTAAAACGCACCTGTGCTAGATTAAATCAAGGTCAAAAGCAGGACGGCGATGTGTTCAATGCGATGAAGTCAGGGCTTCGCCCCGACACCCCATATTTCGAGGTTATACGTGAGCAAAAGTGAAAGTAGACAGCTTGATACGACGATCAAGTTCAGAACGGACAAAGAGACTAAAGAACTTCTCAAAAGTAAGGCTCAAATCGCAGGGCTTTCTTTAAGTCAGTATCTGATCAGGGCAGGGCTTGGTCGTCGCATGGTCAATAAAAGCGATACCCAAATGCTGGCAATGCTCAAGAAGTTAGGGGCAATGCAGAAGCATTTGTTTGTTGAAGGTAAGCGCACGGGTGACAAGGAATATTCAGAAGTGTTATCTGCAATCAGAGCCGCCGCGTTACGCCTTGCCCGTGATGATGGTAATGGCGAGGAACCCTTAGCGTGATCCCTAAAATTATTCCCCGGCCTAAAAAGGGAACTGGATTTAGTAGTCTGGTTTCTTACATCGCCCAGAAGTCGCCTGTTCAATGGGATAAGCCTATTGAACAGGCGACTGCATCCGAAGGATTTGAAGCGCTGACCGGATATCTTAAACGGCATGAAGAGTCGATTAGTCCGGCCTATCTTGACGAATTCGACCATACGCGAGTGGACATTAACGGTATCAGTATTCTGCACAACTGCCTTTCCGTCGAAACAGCAGCGCGTGAGATGGAAGCGACGGCTAACGTAAACGTGGCCTGTAAAGATTCGGTGTTTCATTACGTTCTGTCATGGCAGGAAAATGAGACGCCAAGTGACGCTCAGGTTTTCGACAGTGTGCGGTTCACATTGCAGTCAATGGGATTGCAGGAACACCAGTTTGTCGCCGCTATTCACCGTGATACTGATAACCTGCATGTACATGTTGCAGTGAACCGGGTACACCCTATCACGTTCCGTGCTAACCATCTTTCCTACTCTATCGATACGTTGCATAAAGCGAGCCGTCTACTCGAAATCAAACACGGTTTTAATCATGATAATGGCCTCTATACGGTTAACGAGAACGGCTATGTTCTACGTCAAAAGGATCATCACAGGAACGGTCTTTCTTCACAGGCTGAACATAAGGTTTGTCTGATGGAGAATAAATCAGGGCGTCCTTCTCTCTATCATTATCTGCTTAAAATGCATCATGAAAACCGTACCGTCGCCGATGAACTTAAATCAGAAATGCAATTTAAGACATCTAGCTGGCGCGACGTTCATGCCCTGTTTGCGCGGGCAGGGTTTTCGGTATCACAGAGTCCACATGCAGGCGGACTGCTTATTACGCACGGAGCCGGTGACGATCAAGTCTCCGTTTGTTGGCGTAAAATCTTTCCAGAATATCGTTTTAGCTATGATGCACTCATTGCCCGTATCGGTTCGTTCCAGCCCGGTAATGTTGAACCGTATTCTGTACCGGAAATTGGCATGGGCTACAGCGACTCACTGAGTCTGAGAGAGATAAACAACCGCGTTAGCCAATGTAATGAACGGGCTATCGCCCGGATGGATTTAAAAGGACAATACAAAGCCTACACGATGGCGTTGCCAGTATACCGACCGGATCGTTCTTTGCTCACGCAGCAATACAGGCAGGTCAACGCACACCTGCAAATGGTTAAAGCCTCTATCCGGGAAAGCGAACGCGACCCACAGATACGGCGTATTTTGTTTAACGCAGCAGAGTTCGATAAGCGCAAGGCTATTGCTTATATCAAAGCGAGAGAACGTGAGTCACAGCAATCCTTTAAGGCGGCTCAACCGCGTTTGAATTATAAAGACTGGGTTGCGCAGCAGGCGCTTTCTTGTGATAAAGCGGCACTGTCTCAGCTCAGATCATGGGCGTACCGTGAGACGCGAAAGAAGAAGTATCAGAACGCGATTATTGAACGTATCGGTCACGATAATCTCAGTAATTTCATTACTTCCAACCGTGATGATGTTCCCGTCACCAAGACCAAAAGTTTTACGACTTCACTGCTGCGTGAAGGCACGGTCATTTACAGGGACAAGGCCACTGATGATATCGCTATGGTAGATCGTGGCCGCTCTGTGTGTGTCGGTGTTAACAGTCAGGATAATGATCACCACCAGAAAGCCGCAGCGACGCTCGTATTGACGGGAAAACCGAGTGAAGTAGGCGTGTACGGTAAGGACGAGTTTACACAAAAAGGTATCAGAACACTCAGCGATTACATCCGCACTTACCCTGTTTATAGCGGGATCAGGATTAAAAACAGCGATGATGCAAATGCCCCATTCCCACTCGAAACGCAACAAAACCGAGGGGGCTTATGCCGCCAGTAAGTGCGTTAAAATACCTCGTTGGGGGAACGATAGCCCAGTGATTTTCTCCCGCGCGTGTTGAGTATGTGTTCGAGTTCAGCCATCTTGCGAT
>NZ_MAYS01000581.1 GCF_001756855.1 Candidatus Erwinia dacicola
GCTAGCATCTTCATCCAAAACCGTCATATTAAAATAGTATGATTACCTATTCAACAAAGCCAATTATAGAATCAATCACAGCACTCAGTTTGTCGATAAAAAAGATCGGCAAAATCACATCAATGGTATCGAGAATTTTTAGAATCAGGTGAAGCGTCACATCCGTAAATTTAACGGCATTCCGAAGGCACATTTTTAGCTGTATCTGAAGGAATGTGAGTGGCGATTTAATACACCAAGTACAAAATAGCAATTAATCATTATAAAACAGATAGTTAAATATAAAATTTAAACCTTATATATGACAGCCACATTTTTTAATGGCCTTACTTCTGTATAACTAATTCATGAACATCCGGTGTCAACTGGACCGAATGCCAGCGATTTACGGGCTCAGCTGTGGAACATTTTGCCGAAGTTTTCTTCGCATCTTCATATAAATACGGAGCGTTATATGTCAGTACAGCATTATTTTTTAATGACACCCGGTCCGCTGGCTTTAAGAGACGAAGTGAAAGCGCAGATGCAGTACGATATGGGTTCGCGCGATCAACGTTTCAAAAATATTACCGCTTCAATACGTGAGCGGATAATTGATTTGATTGAAGGGAACGATACGCATTCAGCTATCCCCATTCAGGGTTCCGGTACTTATGGCATGGAAGCCGCACTGGCATCTTTCATCTCTCAGTCAGATCGACCGCTCGTTTGCATTAACGGCATTTATGGTGAGCGAATACTGAGAATATTAAAGCTTCGGGGCGTGCAGGCTGTCAGTATAAATTCTCCGGCTGACCAGCCGCTCTCAGTCTCAGACATCGCCTCATACCTAGATCAAAACCCCTCGCTCACCCACCTGTGCTTCGTGCATTGCGAGACGACAGCCGGTGTTATCAATCCGCTTGATGCAATCGTTGAACTGGCCCGCCGACGTGGCATTCGGACTATTATCGACGCGATGAGTTCTTTTGGTTCCGTCGATGTCAGTGCTAGGAGAACCTGTTTCGATGTGCTGGTGACCTCCAGCAATAAATGCATTGAGGGCCCACCGGGCGTCGCGTTTGTTATCGCTTCTCTGGACATTCTCAGGAGTAAAGGCCACTCCATCAATTCGTTTGTCCTTGACGTCCGGGATCAGTGGCGTAATTTTGAACAGACCGGAGAATGGCGTTCCACGCCACCTACGCACGTTATTCAGGCCTGTGCAAAAGCCCTCGAAATGCTGACTGCCGAAGGCGTAATTCGCCGTGGTGAACGTTATGGCTTGGTGCGCGACGAAATAGTCCGTGCGGTTGGACAATATGCATCACCGCTTCTGAGTGCCCAAGCACGTTCACCCGTTTGTCTGGCCCTCACGGCGGAGGGAATCATTAATACCCAGAATGATTTCGATGCGCTTTATGCGCATCTCATCACTTACAACCTCTGTATTTATTCCAAGTTACATCCTCAGACACGTAGTTTCAGGATCGGGTGCATCGGCTCTATCAAGCCTGCATGGATTTTCCTGTTGACGATGGCATTTCGCGATTTTTTCGATAAGGCCAGAGGGGGCAAAAAGCCTTCAACCTACTTCGAATCTGAATTTACCCAAAGGGGATTGTAATATGTCTCGGTATATTCCTGTTTCTGAAATGTCTACAGAAAGCGCGCTTCTGTATGCCGGTTATCGGCACGACCCCGTCACCAGAGCGGTTGCGGTGCCCATCTACCAGTCCACCGCCTATGAACTCGTTGGCGACCTTGCAGACATTGCCGATATTTACAACGTCAAGGAAGATGGTTTCACCTATACGCGGATCATCAATCCGACCACGCGCATCTTAGAACAACGCTGGGCCACCGTGGATGGTGCCGCCGACGCGCTCGCCGTAGCTTCGGGGCAAGCCGCAACGTTTCTGGCTATTGTGAATCTGTGCAGCGGGCACCCGGGTGATAATGTGGTGGTATCGAAGTATCTGTACGGAAACTCATGGAATCTGTTGTTTAATACCTTCAAGAGACTGGGCATTGAAGCCCGGCTCGCTGATCCTCGTGATCCATCGTCGTTTGAACAGCAGGCCAACAACAGAACTATCGCATTCTTTGGTGAAACGTTTTCCAATCCGTGCCTTATCCCGTTACCTGTGGGGTTACTTGCAGAGATTGGCAAACGACTTGGTATTCCCCTAGTCGTCGACAACACAACCACGCCGCTAGTATGCCGACCCGGTTCGCTTGGTGCCGTCATTACCACGTATTCAGCTACCAAATACATCTGCGGTCATGGTACAACACTGGGCGGACTGCTGGTCGACAACGGAAACTTCAGTTTCGAAGATCCCGTTCGCTTCCCCTTGTTTAATGAGCCCGATGAAGCTCATGGGGGAATACTCTGGCACGAGGCTGTACACAGACTGGGAGATCTTGGTAGCAGCGCCTGTTTATTGAAGGCACGTATGACCTGGCTTCGCGATACAGGTGCTGCTATCAGCCCATTTTCCAGTTTTCATTTAATTCAGGGCCTAGAGACACTGCATCTGCGTATGCAGCGTCACTGCGAAAATGCCGCAGTCGTGGCCAGTTTCCTCCAGCAGCACCCCAAAGTTAGGCATGTTTCATATCCGGGACTTAGCACAGGACGCGATCGCGACATCGTGGATGAGCTGGTCGATGCCCGCATCGGTCACGGTGCAATGATCATGTTTGAATTAGACGATGAGGTTGCCGGCAGGACGTTCATCCAGAACATCCGGCTTATGTATCATGTTTCTAACGTAGGTGATGCACGAACGCTCGTGACGCATCCTGTTTCGACCACCCATACTACCGTGCCTAAGGCGCAACGTGAAGCCGCGGGGATATCCGACGGGTCGATCCGTCTATGCGTTGGAATCGAAAACGTGAACGACATAATTGACGATATAAAACGCGGCCTTGACGCCATCTGACAGCCAACCCGTAAAGAGGATCATTCTATGGAAACGTCTCATTCCTGGAAGCTGCGTAACAAGCGGTTCCATTCATTCTGTTTTTCCCACGACATCATGCGGGATCTTGCGCAGCTGCGACCGGATAACATTACCGGGGCGCTATATGTGCTGAAGGACTATTTAGTCATGCTGGCCTGTGCATTCGCTACGGTTCAGCTCACTTGGTGGTTTTACCCGATCGCTGTATTGATCATCGGGGCGCATCAGCGGGGGCTGACGACAATTTCGCACGACGCAGCTCACCAGATACTCGCAAAAAACAAGTGGTGGAACAATTTTCTCGGTACAACGTTCGCCGCGTACCCAATTTTTCAGCGGCACTGGGCCTATCGGGTTTCTCATGTCCATCTTCACCATCCGCATCTTGGTGATCCAGAGAAAGATCCCGACCTGCAATTCTTCATCATGTCAGGGATTTATGAGGTCCGTGAGCCGCGCGAGTACAAGTTTCTGATTGTCTGGAAAGCCATTTTTGGCGGAGCCACTCTGCGATATCTGAAGTATCTATGGCACAACCGTTTCCTTATCTTAGACAAGGACGACAAGAGCGTTTACAAACGTGGTGCAGCCATTGATTCTTGGGGGTTCCTAGCCTTCTGGGTCATCGTTATTACCGGTTTCTCCATGGCCGGTGCTCTACATCTGCTGGTGTTGTTCTGGCTGATCCCCTATCTGACCACGTTTCAGATACTGGGCTGGTTCACCGAGATTGCAGAGCACTCACCGATGTGCGAAACCGAGGACCAGAACGTATATCTCACGCGTAACCGAAAAGGCAATCTTATCGAACGGATTTTGTTCGGCGTAAATTATGATGAATACCACCTAGAACACCACCTTTCTCCCGGCGTTCCATTCTGGCTGTTGAAGCATGCACAAGAGATCCGTCTGCGCGATCCTGACTACGCCAAAATCGCCGATTCCTGGGGAGGGCTTTTTGTGCGTGGTCCCAAAGGCCAGTCCAGTGTTATCGACCAGCTACTTGACCGCAACCGCCGTCTCTACGATGCGCAGCATACCTCTTTCAAAACGGTAGAGGATCAGCAATGACGATCAAACCCTGTAATGCAGGTCGCGCGGTCGTCGGCGTGACGGCCAATCGTCAGTTTCACGATGGAGTACATCGTGACTGGTTGCGGCGGCGTTATATTGAGGCGCTTGACCGGTACGCATATGTAGAATGTGTCATTCTGCCGACGTTCGATAGCGACCGGCACCGAGATGTCATAGTCAATAAATTGCGCGAAGTGATGCGTAGACTGGACGGACTGGTATTAACCGGCGACGAATCTGATCTTGACCCATATATCTTCAACGAGCAGATACGGGTCTGGGATTGTGCTTCAGATGATGTCATCTCCGGCAAACGTGATCGCCCTAGGGATCGCCTGTCAAGTGTCGCTTTGTCGATTGCGATCGAGCTCGATATGCCAATCCTCGGCATCTGCCGTGGGTTACAGGAGATGAATGTTCATCGTGGCGGCATGCTGAATCCTAATTTGCCAGTGACAGAACAAGGCATTGTGCACAGCGAAATCCCGAATGTATCTCGCGATCAGCAGTATCTGCCCGTGCACACGATTCAGGTCGTTCCCGGTGGTCTACTGTCGTCCATAATCGGGGAAGGTAAACTCTGCGTAAATTCGCTGCATAACCAAGGTATCACCGAGGTGGCTTCTGGTGTTCAGATGGAGGCGGTTGCTGAAGATGGCGTGATCGAAGCACTGTCATACAGTACGTCAAGGGGCTTTCAACTCGGGATACAGTGGCACCCCGAATGGCACGTAGCAACCGATCCCACGAGTCAGAAAATATTCACGGCATTCGGAAACGCATGCCAAGTATATCAATCAACCGGACCATTGTCGGGGTAGCGACCTGACCATTTTCAGTCTATTTCAGTTACGTCTGCAAGACCACTGGCACATTTATGGTTCTACATTTGTTGTTTTCCTTTACCTTCGCACTCTCACTCGCTGTTCCCGGTCCGGAGGTTGTGCTTGTGGTGATTCTCAGACATGAATATCAGAAGGGTATTGACCATTCGGAGTCACGACTGCGGTTCACACTATAGTGATGCAGCCCTGCATCAGTTTGTTCACCGATGACAATTTCTGGTGCTTGGCTTGTTTGCGATGGACTGGGGCTATCTATCCCACCAATTTCCACTCGTTGACGTTCACAGTTCGCATCAGGGAACGTACTTGGTACGCAGCCCTGAGCTATTCGCTACTGTCTTCGACACTAGCGCCGTATCATTTTTTTACGCATGACGAAATTTTGACCCATCCCGGAGCCTGAAACTCATGTCAATCATAATTCCCAAAGGTTTGCCAGCACTGTCAGAACTCAAAGCAGAAGGCATCACGGTTATGGAAGAAGAAAGCACAGTGAATCAGCCCAACCGACCGCTTCGCGTGGGGTTGCTAAATCTCATGCCCAACAAGATCACTACAGAAACCCAGTTTGCCCGTTTGCTCGGAGCCACTCCGCTGTTGGTCGAGCTGACGCTCGTCAAGATAACAAACCATGTGTCTAGGAACACACCTATCGGACATCTAGCCTCGTTTTACCAGAACTGGTCAGATATAAAGGAACAGAAGTTCGACGGTTTTATCATGACTGGTGCGCCGGTCGAAACGCTCCCCTTTGAAATGGTCAGCTACTGGGATGAGCTGACCAGTATCTTTCGCTGGACACAAACCAATGTGCACAGCAGCTTTAATATCTGCTGGGGCGCGCAGGCAGCGATGCATTATTTTCACGACATGCCCAAGTATGCGCTGGATGAAAAAGCTTTTGGCGTGTTCAGACATCATTGTCTGAGAAATGATTCTCCGTACCTAAAGGGATTTTCCGACGATTTTAATATCCCGGTATCACGCTGGACAGAGATGCGCCACACGGATATTCCGCCCGACAGCGGTCTTTCCGTTCTGATTGACTCTCCGGACACCGGACTCTGTCTACTAAATGATCCCAGGCATCACGCCCTTCACTTCTTCAACCATATTGAGTACGACTCACTCACGCTTGCCGACGAATACTTCCGTGATCTAGGGGCAGGAAGAAACATCCACCTTCCGAAAAACTACTTTCCCGGCGACTGTGAGACAAGACCGCCAGCAAATCAGTGGCGCAGTCACGCACATCTACTATTCGCAAACTGGCTCTATTGGATTTTTCAGACCGTCCCGGCAGATACAACGAAGGTTGGCAGCGACCGGGTATTTCCTCCTATTACCGGGATGAAGTGCGTCTCTCTTCGCCCCTAGAGGGCCAGTGGCGTAACGAACTTAAATGGCATCCCTGAGCAATGGGTGAATAACATGAGCATAACATTCGAAGAACTGAAACACGCAGTGGCTTCCGGCTCGATCGACACCGTACTTGTCTGTATGGTTGACATGCAGGGACGTCTGATGGGTAAGCGGTACCATGGCGATTTTTTTGTTCGTTACGGCTATGAAGAGACGCACGCCTGCAACTATTTATTAGCCAATGACATGGAAATGCAGCCGGTGCCGGGTTATACAGGTACCAGCTGGGCGCATGGGTACGGAGATTTTCTGCTGAAACCAGACCTTTCCACCCTGCGATGTCTGCCGTGGCTTGACGCAAGCGCAATGGTTATCTGCGATGTATTCGATCATCAAGGCAAGGCTGTAGCCCATTCACCGAGGCAGATTCTGCAGAGGCAGTTGCAACGACTTGCCGATCGAGGCATGCGCGCCTGTTTTGCATCGGAATTGGAATTCTATTTATTTGATGAGACTTACCAGAGTCTGTTAGCCAAGAAATACAGCTGCCCGCAGACATTCGGGAGCTACAATCAGGATTACAACATCTTGTCGACAACACAGCAGGAGTCCGTAATGCGTCCGCTCAGAAACGGGCTTCATGGTGCAGGAATAACTATTGAATGCACCAAGGGAGAAGGAGGGGCCGGGCAAGGAGAAATAAATGTTTACTATGCTGATCCATTGCTGATGGCAGATCACCATACAATTATTAAGCACGCCAGCAAGGAAATCGCGGCACAGCATGGTAAAGCGGTCACCTACATGGCCAAGTGGAATCATGATCTGGCAGGCTCCTCCAGTCATATCCACGCCTCGCTTTGGTCGCCGGAAGGCAGACCGCTTTTTTATGACAACAATTTTCCCCATGGCATGTCGAAGTTGATGCAGCAATACCTTGGTGGCCTGTTGAAATATTCCAGAGACATTACTCTTTTTCTTGCACCATATATCAATTCTTATAAGCGATTTCAGACCGACACATTCGCTCCAACTAAGATCGCTTGGAGCCACGATAATCGAACTGTCGGTTATCGCGTTTGCGGTGAAGGTTCGAAGGCTGCACGGGTGGAGTGCCGGATTGGCGGTGCCGACCTAAATCCATATCTTGCGTTTGCAGGCCTGATAGCGGCCGGTCTTGCAGGCATAGAGGAGCAGCTTGATTTGCCGGGTTTGTTTGTCGGCGATGCCTATCGGGATCCAGAATTACCCGAGATTCCGAAAACGCTGCGGAATGCCAGCGACATCAGTTCGAATTCGCGGTGGCTACACGAGGTGCTGGGGAGGGAGATTGTCGATCATTACGTACACGCCGCGCGATGGGAACAATCCGAATTCGATCGATGCGTCACTGACTGGGAGCTAACCAGAGGATTCGAGAGAGGTTGAATCGTTACTATCTAGATATGTATCAGCGGTCAGAGTTTTAAATTCGCAGAAAGTATTGGCTTCAATGTCTCTGAAAGCAGCAACTGTAATGGTCTAATCAAACCGGACACTTTGTTAGAGATATAATGAGCAATGCTCACGAGGTGAGAATGCGAAGAAAAACGTTTACCCATGAGTTCAAGCAGGAATGTATCAATTTGGTTCTGTAACACAAGTATCCGGTGACCTAGGCTTCTGAAACGATGAATATCGGTCTTTCAACATTGCAACGCTGGTTACACCAATATCGTGGAGAAGTCAGGGGAGATACTCCCATCGCCACCACGATTACGTCTGAACAACGAAGAATACAGGAACTTGAAAAGCAGGTGCGTCAGTTGCAAAGCGACAATGACCTGTTTAAAAAGGCTTCAGCCTTCTTCGCCATGGAAATGAACAACGACAAAAAGTCGCGGTGAAGCTGAAGAAGGCCGGGGCAAATATCCAGCAAGTATGTCGATGCCTGTCGCTCACGCGCAGCCCGGAGCAGGCGGCCAGCTCTCAGAGCAGATGTTCTAGGCTGTGTCCCTTAATCACCTGAGCTATAGTAACTGCCTGTTTCCACAACACATTGAACTATGGCTCGTTACGATCTTTCCGATGAAGCATGGGCTCTCATCCAGCCCTTATTACCAACTGAACCAGTAACACCACAGACTGGACGCCCATGGGCAAAACACCGTATGATCATCAATGGTATGTTCTGGGTGGTATGTTCTGGGTGCTGTGTTCAGGCGCTCCATGGCGCGATTTGCCTGAGCGATATAGCCCATGGTAAGACTGTTTACAACCGTTTTAACCGATGGTCAAAGTCAGGAG
>NZ_MAYS01000582.1 GCF_001756855.1 Candidatus Erwinia dacicola
TTCACGGTAGTCGACAGGCTGAGAGCGAGGTATCCGGTCGCTGCGTTGTGCCAGACTTTTGACGTCCATCGCAGCAGCTACAGGCACTGGCCGGCTTCAGCGAATGAGCCTGACGGCGAACGTGTGGTCAAGCGTAGCAAGGTCATGGAGGCCTGGAACGCCAGCGGCGGCTCTGCCGGCGCCCGAAGTATCGCTGCCATCGTCAGCAGGGACTCTGGCGTCAAAATGGGCCGCTGGCTGGTAAGCTGATGAAAGAGCTGAATATCGCCAGTTGCCAGATTATTAGGCGTCAATTACTTTTGCCGGTACGCGTCAACTATCCTGGCCGCCTTAGGATTCTTGCTTAGTTGACTGCTGCGTTATCGCTTTTGATGTTTTCTTTCTGTAACTTTCTCCTTTTAACTCGAAGATATAACCGTGATGGATCAACCGATCCGCCGCTGCTACCGCCATCGTCTCTTCCACGAAGATGCTTCCCCATGTGCTGAACGGATGGTTGCTGGTGATGATCAGACTGCCTCTTTCGTACCGGTGCGCGATAAGTTCGAACAATACCCCGGTTTCAGCATTGTCACGTTTGACATAACCCAGGTCATCTATCACTATCACCCGGTAGCGATCCAACTTCAGCAACACTTCGTTAAGTCTCAGCAGCGACCGGGCTTTTTGCAGCTCCTGCAGCAGTTCTCCCGCACTGTAGAACCGCGCCCGGTAGCCCTGACCTACAACGCCGTCAACGATCGCCGCCGCCAGATGGCTTTTGCCCAGTCCGCTGGCACCGAACAGCAGCACATTTTCTCCCGCATCAACCCAGTCCGTTGTCTCGCACAACTGACGGACCTGGGCTGCGTTCAGTTCCGGCACCTGAGCGAAGTTATATTCCGACACGGATTTACCCGCAGGCAGCCTGGCATCCTTTATATAACGCCGCCGCCGCTCGCTCTCCCGATGTGTCGCTTCCTCGCTGCACAGCGACAGCAGATAACGGGAGGGTGTCCACCCTTCTGCCAGCGCACGCTTTTCTTGGCTGTGCCATTCGGAGGCCACCCGCGTCAGCCTGAGTTTTCGAAGCAGTCTCTCCAGCGTATGGATATCGGTCACTGAAGGCCTCCTTTTTGCAGCAACTTGTCATAACTATGCAGGCTGTGCTGAACCAGCGTTCCGGCGGGTAACTCTCCGCTTCCTTTCACGTTCAGATAATTCAGGAGTTTCTGGAGGTCGGGTTTTCCGGGTTCCAGCAGGAGCTGGTTTACGCCCTGAGCAACCCGCGAGATATCTTCCTGTTCTGCCGCCAGTTTCAGTGCATTAACCATCAGCCGGCTGGCCAGTTGGGGGCAGAGTCGTGAGCACATCCGCTGCCAGAGTTTGCGCCATTCGTCATCAGGCAGGATGTCATTACGCAGCGCAGCGTGGTAAAAGGCGTTGGGTTTTCTGACCAGACCACCAATGACGTGCCGGAAGTCGATGCTGCGGGCACGGCGTTTTCCCTTCGCGGGACGGACGCGGCGGCAGCTCATCACCTCTTCACTGCCGACATAACAGCTCAGCCGATCGTCCCACAGACGGACCTTAAGCATCTGACCGATAACACGGGATGGGACGCTGTACACCACGAGCCTGACATTGATAGTGCTACTGCTGCTCGCCCGGACTGACAGTTCTTCATAGTCCGCACAGCGCCTCTCGGGAAGCGGTTTAAGCACTGCAAATCGTGATTACGCTGGTTATAACGCTGCACCTGCTGCGTGATGAACTGCCGGTACTCATCCAGCGTCGCGAAGTGATGACTGTTTCTCAGCAACAGCGCCTGACGGATACGCTGTTTCAGATGCCCGTGTGCCGATTCAACGGAGCCATTTTCATGACCGCGCCCGCTGTTATTGCGCGACGGAACCATGCCGTAGTGTTCACACAGGTGAGCATAACGTTCCGTCAGATCGCGATGGTCGTCTTCACTCAGGTTTTTCCACGCGGCGGACAGGCTGTCGGTGCGGTGCTCCTGCGGAACACCGCCCAGTTGCCCAAGCGCTTCCTGAACACCTTCGGCAAGCGCGGTGAAGCTCTCACCTCCGGTGACTACTCGCAGCCAGCTCCAGCGGCTCCACTCTAGCCGGAAGTGGAAGAGTTTATGCTCAAGCGGCCGGCCATTAATGGTGATCTCAGTCCCCTTGAGTTGGGTAAAATCAGATAAGGCTCTCAGGCCGGGCTGGTGTTCCTGTAGGAACATCACCTCCTTTTCCTCACCGTGGCAGGCTTTCCAGGTACGGATGCGACGCTGAAGCGTTCTGCGGATGGTGTCGGGATATTTACCTGGGTATTTGTCCTGCAAATGTTCGAACACCGTCACCGGCGTGATCTGCGGACAAGAGCTCAGCAGGGGGATGATGTCACTGTTCCAGACCTCAGCAAGCGGGTCGTTACGGGTACGCCAGTGGCGTTCCCCCGCCTGTTGCCACTGGCCCTTTTCGATTCGGCGTCCGGAGCGGATGGAAATACCGGTAGTTGTCGTCGCCGCTTGCTGAGTAAGCCCTTTATTTCGTTGAGTCATATAAAAGTCGACCTGTCTGATGTTGAGCGTCACAACCTCTCCATGAAAAGAAGAACCATGACGCTAAGATTACAAACAGGCCAGAGTAATTGTCGCGACCCGGTCAGAGTAATTGTCGCCTAATACCCCGCCAAGGGAAACGGTCAGCTGGAGCGGTGATTTTGCGTAAGAAAAATCACACCGATTGTGGAGTTCGTGGAAAAAAGCAGCAGTGGAGCAGCGTTAATCTGATCCATATTACGAACCTGTTTCATTTTGTGGATCTTGGA
>NZ_MAYS01000583.1 GCF_001756855.1 Candidatus Erwinia dacicola
GCAGGTGTTCTGTGCCAGCTGGCAGCGCTGCCGGGTTCACTTCATGCGTAACGTGCTGGGGCGAGTCAGCAGAGCCAGCCAGTCGGTTGTCCGTGCCGCGTTGCAACAGGTGTTCGTGCAGACGGAGGAACAAAACGCCCATGCCACCTGGCGCGAGGTCGCGGCCCAGCTGGAAAAGAACTTCCCGGCAGTCACAGAGATGATGGACGAAGCGGAGGCGGAGGGGCTGGCGTACTTCGGGTTCCCGGGAGCGCACCGGGTGAAAATCCACTCCACGAACACGCTGGAGCGCCTGAATAAAGAGGTGAAGCGGCGTTCCCACGTGGTGGGTATCTTCCCCAACGAAGAGAGCATAACCCGGCTTCTGGGTGCGGTGCTGACGGAGCAGAACGAAGAATGGCTGTTGCAGAACCGCTACCTGCCGCAGCACAGCATGGCGGAGATAGAGCAGACCGCTGAAAACGATGTGATCGAGGCGCTGCCACTCAGCGCTTAACAGACATATTACCGGACCGGAAGGCTGGATCTGAATTTACACCACCTTGACGGACTCGACCGCCCGCAGCGTGGTTCGCCTTCTCTCTACTACCTTCGCCATATTCTGAACGTACTGCCGGAGTAGCCCAGCAACAAAGTGGCCGAAATGCTGCCATGGAACGTAGATCTCACCAATAAATAGCCGTCAATACGACGCTCGCTTAACGCTTACCAACTTGCACGATGGAAAAAAAGACAAAAAAAGGGCCGCATAAGCGGCCTCTGGTTCACATTAACTTGCGTTAGTTAGTGATGATGATCGACTGGGTGGCTATGTTCCAACTCTTCTTTATTCTTACTGAAGCGGCGGCAAACTACCACGAAGAACACCGGAACGAAGAAGATCGCCAAGATAGTCGCGGTGACCATCCCGCCCATCACGCCTGTACCGACGGCGTTCTGAGCACCGGAACCTGCACCGGTACTGATAGCCAGCGGCAGAACCCCGAGGATAAACGCCAGAGAAGTCATCAGGATTGGACGTAAACGCATACGCACCGCTTCCAGAGTCGCTTCCACCAAGCCTTTCCCTTCCTTTTCCATCAGGTCCTTAGCGAACTCGACGATCAGGATAGCGTTCTTCGCCGATAGCCCTATGGTGGTTAGCAGCCCCACCACAAAGTACACGTCGTTGCTCAATCCGCGCAGGGTGGTAAAGATCAGCGCGCCGACCACACCCAACGGTACCACCAGCATTACCGCGAACGGTATTGACCAGCTCTCGTACAGTGCGGCTAGACACAGGAAGACCACAATCAGCGAGATGACATACAGTGCCGGAGCCTGATTACCGGACAGACGTTCCTGATAGGACATCCCCGTCCAATCGTAACCAATACCGGTAGGCAGTTTCGACGCTAGATCCTGCATCAGGTTCATCGCTTCACCCGAGCTCTTACCTAGTGCTGGCTGTCCTAACAGTTCCATTGACGGCAGGCCGTTATAACGTTCCAGTCGTGGTGAACCGTAAACCCATTGCGCAGAGGCAAAGGCGTTGAACGGCACCATTTTACCGCTACTGGCACGCACATACCAGTTGCCAATGTCACTCGGCAACATACGGTAAGGAGCATCGCCCATCACGTACACTTTCTTCACGCGGTCGCGGTCAATGAAGTCATTGACGTAGGATCCGCCCCAAGCTGCCGCCAGCGTGGTGTTGATATCGGAAAGCGATACCCCCAGCGCCGATGCTTTTTCTTGGTCGATAGTCAGTTTGTACTGTGGCGTATCTTCCAGACCGTTAGGACGCACGCCTACTAGGGTATCCGAATGCTGAGCAATCATGCCAAGCAGCTGGTTACGTGCTGCGATCAGTTTCTCATGGCCAAGGCCACCCTGATCGATCAGCTGGAAGTCAAAACCGGTCGCCGTACCCAGCTCGACAATCGCAGGCAGGTTGAACGGAATAACCATCGCATCTTTGATCGCTGACAGCGCGCCCATTGCACGCCCGGCAATCGCCGGCACCTTGTTATCTGGACCCGCACGTTCATCCCACGGTTTCAGGCTGACGAAGGCGATACCGGTGTTCTGACCACGACCTGCAAAGCCAAAGCCGTTAACGGTGAACACCGAGTTAACGTTCGCTTTCTCTTTACTCAGGTAGTAATTCGTCACCTGGTCCAGCACTTTCTGTGTACGTTCCTGGGTGGCACCCGTTGGCAGCTGGGCCATGGTTAGGAATACCCCTTGGTCCTCTTCTGGCAGGAAGGAGGTTGGCAGGTGCATAAACAGATAGGCCATGCCCACCACGATCAGAAGATAAATCACCAGATAACGACCAGTGCTGCGCACGATGTGGCCCACGCTGTCAGTGTAGTGATTGGTGCTCTTGTCGAACAGGCGGTTAAACCAGCCGAAGAAACCGGTGGTTTTGCCATGGTCGCCTTTCGCAATCGGCTTCAGCATGGTGGCACACAGTGCCGGGGTCAGGATCAGCGCGACGATAACCGATAGCACCATCGCGGAAACGATAGTAATCGAGAACTGACGATAGATAACCCCGGTAGACCCGCCGAAGAAGGCCATTGGAATAAATACCGCTGACAGCACCAGCGCAATACCGACCAGCGCGCCCTGGATCTGCTCCATCGACTTACGTGTGGCTTCCTTCGGCGGCAGGCCCTCTTCGGCCATTACGCGTTCGACGTTCTCCACCACCACGATGGCATCATCCACCAACAGGCCGATGGCGAGCACCATCCCGAACATCGTCAGGGTGTTTATCGAGTAGCCAAAGGCGCTGATAATCGCAAATGTGCCGAGCAAGACAACCGGTACCGCAATCGTTGGGATCAGCGTGGCGCGAAAATTTTGCAGGAACAGGTACATCACCAGGAACACAAGTATGATAGCTTCAACCAGTGTTTTCACTACTTCGTTAATCGAGATTTTAACGAACGGCGTGGTGTCATACGGATATACGATTTTCATGCCGGCCGGGAAGAACGGCTCCAGTTTGGCAAGCTCAGTTTTTACCGCCGCAGCGGTATCTAGGGCGTTAGCGCCGGTTGCCAGCTTGATCCCCAGACCCGAGGCCGGTTGACCGTTATAGCGTGCAATAATCTCGTAGTTCTCACCACCCAGCTCAATATGCGCCACGTCGCTCAGACGGATACGCGAACCATCGCTGTTCACTTTTAGCAGGATCTTACCGAACTCTTCAGCCGAGGTCAGACGCGTCTGCGCAATGATCGAGGCATTCAGCTGCTGGCCGTTCACCGGTGGTGAACCGCCGAGCTGACCGGCTGCCACCTGGGCGTTCTGGGTGTTGATGGCGCTGATCACATCGACCGGCGTCAGGGAGTAGTTGTTGAGTTTATGCGGGTCCATCCAGATACGCATCGCATACTGCGCCCCGAACAGCTGGGTATCACCTACGCCGGAGACACGACTTATAGGATCTTTAATGTTAGACCCCACGTAGTCAGAGATGTCGTTCTGGGTCATGGTGCCGTTATCGTTGATGAAACCGGCAACCATCAGGAAACTACTAGAGGATTTCTGAACTTTAATCCCCTGCTGCTGGACCTCCTGCGGGAGCAACGGCATCGCCAGCTGCAGTTTGTTCTGAACCTGCACCTGCGCGATATCAGCATATGTACCGGACTGGAATGTCAGAGTCAGCTGCAGCGTACCCGAAGAGTCGCTGCTTGAGCCCATGTACATCAGGCCGTCGATGCCGTTCATGTTTTGTTCGATAACCTGCGTAACGGAGTCCTGCAAAGTTTTTGCATCGGCACCCGGGTAGGTGGCGATGATCTCGATTGCCAGTGGAGCAACATTAGGATATTGCTCAATCGGCAGTTTCAGGATCGACAGCGCACCCATCATCATCATAATGATGGCTATAACCCAGGCAAAAATGGGGCGATCGATAAAGAACTTAGCCATGTGTCAGCGGCTCCTGTTAAGACTTCGGTTGTTCAGACTGTTCCGAGACTGAAGGGGCTTCTTTGGCACTGTCGTCGCTAACTTCCTGTGGGGTCACCGTGGCACCGGGTTTCACACGCTGCAAACCAGTGGTGATCACACGATCACCATCTTTCAAGCCCGACGTGACCAGCCACTTATCCCCGAAAGTTTGATCGACCGTCACATTACGTACTTCAACCTTGTTATCCGCACCGACGACCATGGCAGTAGCCTGGCCAGTTGGCGTGCGGGTTACGCCCCGCTGAGGAACCAGCAATGCATTTGGGTTGGTGCCTTCATCTAGGCGAGCACGTACGAACATACCTGGCAGCAGATTGTGGTCTGGGTTAGGGAACACCGCGCGTAGTGTGATGGAGCTGGTGGTCTCGTCAACGGTGACATCAGAGAATTCTAATGTTCCGCTCTGCGAGTATTCTTTACCATCCTGCGTTAACAGTTTGACTTCAGCTTTGCCGTTGGTCTGCTGCAGCTGGCCGGATTTCAGCTCGTCGCGCAGATGAATAAAGTCTTCGCTCGACTGGGTCACGTCAACGTAGATCGGGTCCAGCTGCTGCACGATTGCTAGAGCGGTAGTCTGAGCACTCTGCACAAGCGCACCCTCGGTGACTGAGGATTTACCAATGCGTCCGCTGATAGGCGAGGTCACTTTGGTATAGGTAAGGTTGATACGGGCAGATTCAACGGCTGCCTGTGCTGTCTGAACGGCTGCAGCGGTCTGGCTCTGGGTGGCTGCCGCCGTGTCGTAATCCTGCTGACTGATGTACTTAGTACCCAGCAGAGGCTTGTAGCGTTTTACCGTTAAAGCGGCGATCTGCGCATTGGCCTGAGCCTGTGCAAGGTCACCTTTGGCGCTGTCGTAAGCGGCCTGATAAGTGGCTGGATTAATTTGATACAATGATTCGTCAGTCTTGATATCACTACCCTCAACGAAGTTGCGTTTCAGAATAATGCCGGAAACCTGTGGGCGAACTTCTGCAATACGGAACGATGAGGTGCGACCCGGCAGGTCGGTGGTAATTTTAAGCGGTGCGCTTTTTAGCGTCGTAATACCCACTTCAGGGGTCTGTTGCTGACCAGCCTGCTGAGAACCTTTGTTATCACATCCTGTTAGCACTAAGCTGCCTGAAAGCATTATAACGACCACCAGAGGTGTTAACCCTCTGTTTTTGTTCATAAATAAACCTCAAGATCCGATATCGATTGTTCAATGGATCACAAACCCATTGCTGCGATTAAATTATGGTCGTGCTATGGTACATACATTCGGAAATGTATGTAAATCTAACGCTTTGTAAAAAACACCCTCATGGCACGAAATACCAAACAACAAGCTCAGGAAACGCGAAATCTACATCGTAGATGCGGCTATTGAGCGCTTTTCTGAACATGGCGTTTCTAAAACGTCATTGGCTGATATTGCCGCAAGTGCTGGCGTGACGCGAGGTGCAATCTACTGGCATTTCAAAAATAAAACAGATTTGCTCAATGAGATTTGAGCACAGTCCGAATCCGGAATGGCAGACCTAGAACTTGAGTATCAGTCAAAATACCCGGTGGATCCACTCTCTGTTATGCGAGCTATGTTGCTGTATGTCCTTGACGCAGCAGCCACCGATCCGAGAAGACGTGCACTTATGGAAATTATTTACCATAAATTGAGTTCGTCGGTAAAATGACCACCCTCCGGCTGATGCAGCAAAATCTCTATCTGGAATGTTATGAGAAGATAGAAGAGGATTTACAACAGTGTATTAATGCAAAGCAACTTCCGGAAAATCTTAACACGCGCCGCGTGGCCGTAGTGATGCGTGGCTACATTAGCGGCATCATGGAAAACTGGCTGTTTATGCCGGAAAGCTTTAACCGCGCCGCCGCCGCGCCGTAACTGCTGGACACGCTGATCGAAATGCTGATCTGTGTGCCCAACCTTGCGCAAGCCAGCATAGCGCGAAATTATGAACCTGCGGCGACTTTCTGCTCGAAATCTCGCTGCACAATCGCCAGCGCTGCCAGCACGGTTTCTGGCGCTATCTGATTTTCTTCCAACAGTATAATCAAATCCACGGCCAGTTTGACTTCTTCCCGTGCAGTATCCAGCGACATACGTCTTCCCTTATAGTGATAAAAATTTCAGATGCGCAGCATTCTGCCCACGCCAACCATGGTCAGCGTTCCGTAGTCAAAATAACTGCTGAAATAGCCGCCAATCAAGGCACACACGGCAGTCAGTAACAGCGTTGGCATCAGGCGGCCGGGGGAAAACGGCGGGCAACAACACCCTCCAGCAAACCAGTTACCATCCAGCTAATCAGACCCATAGCTGCCTCTATTTCAGCGAGTTATCACCCGATTATAGCCCGCGCTCGCGATCTTCGATGCCGCGTTCAATTCGCTTCTGCGCCTGAAGGCAGCGCTGCAAACGCCCTTCGAGTGCGGCCACCTCACGCTGAAGCTGCTGCTGTGCCAGCGTTTCCTGCACGCCCAGCAGGCTTTCCCTGTCCTGAATCATCGCCCGCAGGCGGCGTTCAAAATCCTGATGTTCGGCCAGCTTTTCATACAGGTTCTCCCACACCGGCGCGGCGCGGGTCTCACTGCTGCGCATCTTCAGCGTTGCCAGTTCGCGCTGCATGGCGCTCATCTGCAGCACCACGCGTTCAGCCATCCACGCCACGCTTTCCGGGCGATTATCCCTCACGCTCTGTTTTAACAGCGCCATGGTCTGCCGGATTTCCTGCAGATAATCGCCAAGATGGGTAGAGTGGCTGTGGAATAACTGATGGTCGAAACGCGCCTGCGCGTTACGTTTATTAGCATGCGGCTCGACAGCCTGCGCCAGCTGTTCCAGCTGCGTTTCCAGTTGTTGCAGTAAAGTTGCGCTTTTCATCGTGTTCTCCAAGGCATTATTGCGGCTATGATACCCTGTCTACAGCCAATTTTTTCGGGTATGCCATGCAACGTTATCTTCTTATTACTTTCGGCTGGTTGGCGGTGGTACTGGCCACGCTCGGCGTGGTGCCGCTGCTACTGATCACGCCATTTCTACTTCTGGCGGCCTAGTGCTTTGCCCGATCTTCCCTGCGCTATCACTGGCTGCCGCACCGCTCGGTATTTGGGCGCTACCTGCATCACTGGCAGCAGCATCGGGCGATGCCACCGGGTGCCAAGGGCAGGGCGATCCTGTTTATTCTGCTGACCTTTGCCTTTTCCCAGTGGATGGTCAAAATTCTCTGGGTACACCTGCTGCTGGCGATACTCTGCTGCCTGCTGATCTTTACGATCCACCTGCCAGTGGTTGACGAAGAGCAGGAAAAGTGCTGATTTTGCTAATCACGGTTGCAATTGTCCTGCATTTTGCCTAGATTTGGTCGTTTTCGTGCAGCGGCTTTCCCCCAATGTTTAAATTTCACCCAGCTTTATCGTCGTGCGTGAAGGAAGCCGCGTGAGTCAGATTTGTATTTACTAGGCACAACACTATGACCGCGACTGCGCAGCAGTTTGAATTCCTTAAAAACAGTATCAAAAGCATCCCGGACTACCCAAAACCGGGCATTCTCTTTCGTGACGTCACCAGCCTGCTGGAAGATCCGAAGGCGTATGCGCTGAGCATTGAGCTGTTAGTTGAACGCTATCGTCACGCTGGCATCACCAAGGTGGTGGGCACTGAAGCGCGCGGTTTCCTATTCGGGGCGCCGGTTGCGCTTGGGCTGGGTGCGGGCTTCGTACCGGTGCGTAAACCGGGCAAGCTGCCGCGTCAAGCCTTTGCCGAAAGCTATGAGCTGGAGTACGGTACCGACCAGTTAGAGCTGCATTGTGATGCTATCCAGCCGGGTGACGTGGTGCTGGTGGTTGATGATCTGCTGGCGACAGGTGGCACCATTGAAGCCACCGTGAAGCTGATCCGCCGCGCGGGCGGCAGCGTGAAAGATGCCGCTTTCATCATTAACCTGTTTGACCTCACGGGCGAATCACGCCTGAAGGCGCAGGGCGTTGAAAGCTACAGTCTGGTGAACTTCCCCAGTCACTAAGACTTTGCGGGGCGGCTTGTCCGCCCCGGTATCGCCTTATCCGCTTCTCTACATATACCCAAAATGCTTTCAACCGCTGTTCGGCACAAAAAACGGCACTGTTGCAAAGATCTGGCGATGGTAAACTGATGCCACTATTTAGTTGAAGGAGCGGCACATGAACCCATTTAAAGGTCGACATTTTGAGTGTCATATTATCCTGTGGGCCGTCCGCTGGTACTGCAAATATGGCATCAGTTATCGTGAGCTGCAGGAGATGCTGGCTGAGCGAGGGGTAAATGTCGATCACACCACGATTTATCGATGGGTTCAGCGTTCTGCACCTGAGATGGAAAAGCGGCGGCGCTGGTACTGGCGTCAACCTTCCGGTTTTGGCTCATGGCATCTCGATGAAACCTACGTGAAGGTCAACGGACGCTGGGCTTATCTGTA
>NZ_MAYS01000584.1 GCF_001756855.1 Candidatus Erwinia dacicola
GTAAGGGCGCTACGTTCAGCAATCCAGTTGGCAATAGTGGAGAAAAAGTAGCTAAAGACTAAAATGATCGATAACACCACCAGTGGCCAGAGCAGATAGCTCAGCCACTGAAGCCAGCCGGGAGCCAGTGCCATTAACTCTGGTATCCACTGGCCCATGCGGTGGAACAATCAGATAAAGGCACCACCCATCAGGATGATATTAACTAACAGTGGAAAAATGATAAAACGACGGATGCTAGGCAGGCGGATCAGTTTCCATCCCTGAGCAAAATAGTGCACGCCGTTGTAAGCGTGGTCGGAATTGTGATGTGACATGGACTGCTTTTCTCCATTATTTGGGTAGGCTGTAGCTATCATAACCCAGCTTTTTCCACTTACCAGGTGCCTTTTGCGCGAAAAAACAGCAAAGAAGCGCACCTAGTACGTGATATTTGTCAGAAAATACTGCACGGACTTGCACTTGTGTACTCGGGCAAATACAGTTAGAGGATAAAGTTTGCCGCGGTGGCAAGGTATTGGAACAACAGAGAATACAATGATGCAGGATTTGCGTCTGATATTAATCGTTGTTGGCGCGATCGCCATAATAGCGCTTTTACTGCACGGCCTGTGGACCAGCCGTAAAGAGCGCTCATCCGTTTTTCGCGATCGCCCTCACAAGCATTTAAAGCAGGATAGAGAAAAAGCGTTCGAGGATGACGAAGAGGGCGTGGGTGAAGTGAGCGTACAGCGTAACCAGCCTGAGCCAACGGACACTTCCTTGGGTGGATTTAATGCCGGGGATGAGCCGCCGCGTCAACCCAAACCTCGTCAACAGCCAGAACCTGTGCGTCATCAGCCACAAATTGATGAGCAGCCAGAGCTTGGTACGCTATTTGGCGGCGAACTGCCGCACGCGCCGGAACCTGAATACGATGAACCGGAAGTTTCAGCGCCGGTGCGTCAGCCTGAGCCCGTTTGCCCGGCGGTCACGCGAGAGCCTGTTGCCCTGCCAGCTGCACCCGTGCAGCCAGCAGTGACGGAACCAACGGTTCAAGAGATTGCCGAGCAGAAGCGTGAAGAAGCGCAGCGTAAAGAGACCGTTCTGGTGCTGCACGTTTCTGCCCACGCCGGTGGCGTGATCAACGGTGAAGCGCTGCTGCAGGGCGTATTGCAGGCTGGCTTCCAGTTTGGCGAAATGAACATCTTCCATCGTCATCTAAACCCGGCGGGCAGCGGCCCGGTCCTGTTCAGCTTAGCGAATATGGTGAAGCCAGGATCGTTCAACCCGGATAATATGTCCGAGTTCTCCACCCCGGGGGTCTCTATCTTTATGATGGTACCGTCGTACGGTGATGCACATCAGAACTTCAAGCTGATGCTGCAATCCGCACAGCGCATCGCCGACGATGTTGGTGGCGTGGTGCTAGATGATCAACGCCGCATGATGACCCCGCAAAAGCTGGAAACTTACAAGGCGCGCATCCGAGACGTGATTTACGCTAACAGCCTCTGAGTTTCCCGCTATAATCGAACTTTTTCCAAACCCCTGTCTTCCGGGTTTTTTTATCTTTGATGGTGCCGCTATGGAATCCGTACAACAACAACTCACCCATCTGCGAACCCAGCTTCGCCACCACGAATACCAGTACCACGTGCTTAATGCCCCCGAATTACCCGATGCGGAATATGACCGTTTTATGGAGGAACTGCGCGCGCTGGAAGCTGGGCATCCTGAACTCATCACCAGCGATTCGCCGACCCAGCGTGTCGGGGCCGCACCATTGAGCGCCTTAGAGCAGGTGCGTCATGAAGTGCCAATGCTGTCGCTGGATAATGCCTTTGATGAAGAGAGCTACCTAGCGTTTAACAAGCGCGTGCAGGATCGCCTGAAAAACGTGGATGAGATCACTTTCTGCTGCGAGCTGAAGCTCGACGGATTGGCAGTCAGCCTGCTGTATGAGAACGGTGAACTGGTGCGCGCTGCCACGCGTGGTGATGGCACCAACGGCGAAAATATCACGGCGAACGTGCGCACTATTCGCGCTATTCCACTGCGCCTGCATGGTGACAATATTCCGGCCCGTGTCGAAGTGCGCGGCGAAGTGTTTATGCCGCAGCCCGGGTTCGAAAAGATGAACGACGAAGCGCGCCGCACTGGCAATAAGGTGTTCGCCAACCCGCGTAACGCCGCCGCTGGGTCGCTGCGCCAGCTTGATCCGCGCATCACCGCCAAACGTCCGCTGACCTTCTTCTGCTACGGCCTTGGCCTGCTGGAAGGCGGTGAAATGCCGTGCAGCCATATCGGACGCTTGCAGCAGTTTAAAGCTTGGGGATTACCGGTCAGTGAGCGTGTGCGCCTGTGCCACACCGCTGAAGAAGTGCTGGCCTTTTACCATCAGGTGGAGGTCGACCGCCCGAATCTCGGCTTTGATATAGATGGCGTGGTGATCAAAGTCGATTCGCTCGATCTGCAGGAGCAGCTCGGCTTTGTGGCGCGCGCTCCGCGCTGGGCGGTGGCGTTTAAATTCCCAGCGCAGGAGCAGATGACCGTGGTGCGCGACGTTGAATTCCAAGTGGGCCGCACCGGCGCGATTACCCCCGTTGCGCGCCTAGAGCCAGTGCTGGTCGCGGGCGTGATGGTGAGTAACGCCACGCTGCACAATGCCGATGAAATTGAACGCCTCGGCCTGAAGATTGGTGACCGCGTGGTAATCCGCCGCGCGGGTGATGTTATTCCCCAAGTGGTCAGCGTGGTGGAAAGCGCGCAAGAGGCGCGTGAAGTGCAGTTCCCGACGCACTGCCCAGTCTGTGGCTCGGACGTTGAGCGCGTCGAGGGAGAGGTTGTTGCCCGCTGCACCGGCGGCCTGATCTGCGGCGCGCAGCGCAAAGGGGCGCTAAAACACTTTGTGTCGCGCCACGCGCTGGATATCGACGGCATGGGCGAGAAGATCATCGACCAGCTGGTGGATAAAGAGTGCGTGAAAAATCCGGCGGATCTGTTCGATCTCACCCCCGGCAGGCTGACCGGGCTAGATCGTATGGGACCGAAGTCAGCACAGAACGTGGTCAATGCGCTGGCGAAAGCCAAACAAACCACCTTTGCCCGCTTCCTCTATGCGCTTGGCATCAGTGAAGTCGGGGAAGCCACCGCCGCTAACCTCGCCGCCCATTTCGGTACCCTAAAGGCGTTAATGGCCGCCGATCTGGAGGCGTTAATCGCCGTACCGGATGTGGGCAAGGTGGTCGCCAGCCACGTGCGTAACTTTATGGATGAAGAGAGCAACCGCGAGGTGATTTGCCTGCTAGTTCAGAAAGCCGGCATCCACTGGCCGGCAGTGGTGGTGAAAGCCGAAGAGATCGATAGCCCGTTCGCCGGGAAAACCGTGGTACTGACCGGCTCTCTCAGCATTCTGCCGCGCGATAAAGCGAAAGACCGGCTGGGGGCGCTGGGGGCGAAAGTCAGCGGCAACGTGTCGAAAAAAACCGATCTGGTGATTGTCGGGGAAGCCGCTGGTTCCAAGCTGGTTAAAGCGCAGGAGCTGGGGATTGAGGTGATCGACGAAGCAGAAATGATCCGCTTACTGGGCGAGTGACATGGATAAACAGCACCTGATTGAGATTGCCAACACCGTGATGCCCTACGGCAAATATAAAGGGCGGGTGCTGATCGACCTGCCGGAAGAGTATCTGCTGTGGTTTGCTCGTAAAGATGAGTTCCCGCAGGGGAATCTCGGGAAGCTGATGCAGATTACGCTGGCGATTAAAATCGAAGGTCTAGAAGGGCTGGTGAAACCGCTGAAGTGCTAGCTTAACCAGTTGATTTACAGCTTAAACGGCACTGTTGCAAAGATCTGGCGATGGTAAACTGATGCCACTGTTTAGTTGAAGGAGCAGCACATGAACCCATTTAAAGGTCGACATTTTGAGCGTCATATTATCCTGTGGGCCGTCCGCTGGTACTGCAAATATGGCATCAGTTATCGTGAGCTGCAGGAGATGCTGGCGGAGCGAGGGGTAAATGTCGATCACACCACGATTTATCGATGGGTTCAGCGTTCTGCACCTGAAATGGAAAAGCGGCGGCGCTGGTACTGGCGTCAACCTTCCGGTTTTGGCTCATGGCATCTCGATGAAACCTACGTGAAGGTCAACGGACGCTGGGCTTATCTGTACCGCGCCGTCGACAGCAGGGGCTGCACCATTGACTTTTACCTGTCTTCACGTCGTCACACCAAAGCCGCCTATCGCTTTATGGGTAAACTTCT
>NZ_MAYS01000585.1 GCF_001756855.1 Candidatus Erwinia dacicola
GAGTATAAAGCGGAGCTCCGATCATGCAAAGCACCGGAACGGCGAAGCCGTGACGCTTGCCCTGTAAGGGCGCTACGTTCATTGGTCGTGAGTCCGCCGTCGCCACCACCGGCATCGCGCTCATACTGGCGCAGCCAGATACGCAGGGTCTCAGGCGTACAACCGATTTTAGGGGCGATGGAGCTGATGGCCGACCACTGCGAGTCATAGTCGTTCTGGCTTTCGATAACCACACGGACGGCCCGCTGCCGGATCTCGGGGGAAAAACGTGTGTTTTTAGTCATCCTGCTTACCTCTCTCTCAAAGAGTTTTGTCTCTAGAATTCCCGGGGCGGTTCACAGAGCCGTTTTACACTACATCTAATGACGCTTACGATCAATTTTGTAGGGAATACGGGTTAGCAAGCGTTCAATCAGGGGTTGTGGATCTTGGCTGAAATAAAAATGACCGCCGAGAAAAGTATCAAAGCTAAATTCGCCGTGGGTCCAGCAGCGCCAGCCCTGCATCGCATGGCGTTGGACCATATTGTCTTGTTCTCCCCAAAAAGCCGCAATCGGGCAGGATAATTCCCGCGGAGTGGGAGGCTGCCAGTCAGCCAGAATACGAAGATCCTGTCTGATTGTTTGCAAGATCATTTTTCTAATCCCTGGTGAGGCTAACATCTCTTGTGTGGTTCCACCCATCTCGCGAAGCACTTCGCACAACTCGTCATCATTCAGCAAATATAACGGGGCCGGGTTATGAAATTGTGGCGCAACGTGGGCGGAAACGGCCAGTAGTAATGGTGGACGAATTTGCCGCTGCTCCAGCGTCAGCACCAGTTCCAAAGCCAGCACTGACCCCATGCTATGCCCGAATACCATCCATGGCATGGTCAGGTCAGGGGCCATGATATCTGCCAGGTTTTGGGCTATCTCCTGTAATGTCCGTGTACAGACTTGGTTCTGCCGTCCCAACAGAGTAGATTTCTGCTTGAGCGAGACCAGATTGAGATCAATATCCGACGGTAGATAGTCGCGCCAGCTTTGATAAAAACCATCATGACTGCCAGCGTAGGGTAAACAAAAGAGCTGTAACCGTGCACGCTCACCGGAAGCCAATTTATTAATTCGGCAAGAATCCATATAGTTCATTCCTTAAATACTGAACCGCCCCGGTTTTCCGGGAAATTTTTTTGTCTGGGAACTTAGGCCGCCAAGCCCCTGTTCCTGATGGAAGCATAATATGTCTGTTGGTCAGTATCAGTGCGCCACTACACCGGAAAGATGTTGCGCGTAATCAGGCACCCTCCTGCGTTGCGCCAATAGATTTTGATGCAGCGTCTCCAGCACGTTGAGAGAAAATCGTTGTTGTCGCCAGTGCTCAAGAGTGATACCCAATCCGAGTCGTTGCCACAATGCTGCGTTACACTGTTCATGTGCTCCAAAAGGTTCCAGAAAGATCATCGGTGTGGCCGACCAAAGCGAATCCAGTAGTGTCCCTCCCCCCGGTTTACTGAGCATCCCCAGCGACTGACGCGCCAGCTCAAACGAATGATGATGGTCATGACGACGCTGGAAAGAAATCGGCACGTTTTTGCACCTGACTTCACCGAAAGGTGGAAAACCGAGATCCAGCCAAGGACACCAGTCAGGATCGATCATAAAATAACGGCAACGCGCATCCGTAATATCATCATGGTGGTAAGCAATGATGTCGATAGCGATATTATGTTCCGTCAGTTCGGATACTCGTTCAGCGTAAGTGCCAATTCCCCAACCGCCGCCATGCGCCAGAATACGCTGACTTCGCTGATGCCAAGAAATTGGCTCAGAATAACTGACCGGAATAGACCAAGGCAATGAGCTATCAGCATCGTTGACCAGCCAGATATTTCGGGCTAACGGCAGACTTTCCGTACGCTGAAAGGAGGGCGATACTACTGAATCAACATGGCAAAGATCCACCGTGATAGGGGAATGATGTTGTCGATAACGCTGAATAATGGGTTGCCAAAAACCGGATAACACCACAAACCGGTTCACACCGTGTTGTTCCCATTCAGAAAAAAGTAGGGCTAGTGCTCCCTCATCCAGTTCGGGCATAAGATTTCTGGCCAGTCGCTGTCCCGCTAAGGCAACACGAAAATTGCGATGAAAGGCCTGTTTGGACTGATTAATTTTTCCCTGTTTTTCCACCCGAAGAAGTTGTTCAAATACATCAATACGGCTAACGACATGACGTTCCTGTAAACGTCGCAACAAGAGTAATCCAGGTACATGGACACCAAGTGCAACACCGGAAGTAAGAATGGCAATCATATGACCTATATGAACACATCCTGTTTGCAAGGCTTCCGTGGTGTTGACGTTGACGGTAGATGAGATTCGCTGACTCACACATTATTCTCCTTACGAGCTTTAAGCTCAGGGCTAAATTCAGGTTCAGTGAGTCACTGTCTTACCTGTCGTTACCATCACTACGGTTGTCCACGCAACCTTTTCAGCATTCACCCTTAATTGTTAAAATGGTTAATGTTTTGTCAGCATCAGTCGTTTAGAACGGTCTGATACTAACGTGTTTTTTGTCATAGGTCCGGTTATGAGCCACCAGAACCCACACTGTACGCGCTATTTTTTTGCCATCCCCACTACTGATTTTGACCGACCATCTCCAGACAGCTTTTGTATCTTAAGGGCTTTGTTGAATAAATAGAGATTACGCTGCAACCCCATAAAAACAGCGAGCATCCATAACATAAAATCAGTAGGTTACAACCAGTGTTCGGTAATACATGCTGGAACGGCTAGCCTCTTCGTCCAAAACCAGCATATTAAAACAGCATGATTACTTATTATTCAACAAAGCCTATCTTAAGGTGAACGTTGCTGCAAGGTTTCGCACTGCTGTTCTCACATCCTGTATTGGGTAGTGCCTTAAAATAGTGAGCTATTGTTATATCCTGCAGTTAGTTAAGGTGTTCCTGTGGCTACTGTTACTAGGCTGTGTCCCTTAATCACCTGAGCTATAGTAACTGCCTGTTTCCACAACACATTGAACTATGGCTCGTTACGATCTTTCCGATGAAGCATCGGCTCTCATCCAGCCCTTATTACCAACTGAACCAGTAACACCACGGGCCGGAC
>NZ_MAYS01000586.1 GCF_001756855.1 Candidatus Erwinia dacicola
GCGGCGGATACGGTGGGTGAGCGTATGGCGCTGCTGGCACCGGGTAAGGTCAGCAAAAAGAGGTGTTTCAGTATTCATGAATGCCGGACTTTATGCGCTTCTGGCGCGATACCAACAAACCCACTGTCATGATGGCATACGAGAAGTTTGCGAAGTGGTGGATTGAGCAATACGGGGACAACGATATTATGTTATCCATGCTACCCAAAGTTGACACAGTGCGCTATGTGCTGGACAAGCTGCCTGTTGCCGAGCGTGAGCGCGGACGTGCAACCGGCTCCGACTACAAGAAGTACCTGCCGTTTGTGCGCCGCGACTGGTCAGTTATTCCGGTTAATGATGTGTGGGTCGGCGATGGCCACGGCATGAAGATGGAAGTGATTAACCCTGAGACGGGCAAGCCATTCAGGCCTGAGATTACGTTAGTAATCGACGCCCGCACCCGCGTGGTGGTGGGCTGGAGTCTGGCCATGTCCGAAAGCCAGGTCGCCGTAGGTGACGCCATCCGTAACGCAGTATCACGCTATGGCGTACCGCTGATGTACTACTCCGATAACGGTGGCGGTGAGAAAAACGCCGTATTCGATGCCGATATTACGGGTATTTTCTCCCGTCTAGGTATTGAGCACCCCACCGGTATTCCCGGTAATCCACAGGGGCGCGGGATTATCGAACGTCTTAACCAGGAAATACCGAAGCGTGCCGCGATGGCCTTCGGCTCCTGGGTGGGTAAATCTGGTGACAGGGAGGCTCAACGTAAGTACCGCAAGGCGGTGGATTCAGCGGTCAATGCGCTGGAGAAAGGCTTCTCGCTGAATGAGGCGCAGGCCTCTGCCATGCGCAAGGTGCCGACGATGGAGCAGCTGGTTGCAGAGATTGAGAGCCAGATAGAACGGCACAATAATCGCCCACACCGCAGTCTGCCGGAGCGCGACAGCGGGCAGCACTGGTCGCCGCTGGCCTATCGTAATCACGTTATTAAACAGGAACAGGAGGAAATTCAGTTCCTGACCAGCTCAGAGCTGCATGAAATGTTCCGGCCAGAACAGATTTGTACGGCCAGACGCGGCGAGATCCAGCTATTCAAGAATATCTATTTCAGCACCGAACTGGCCTGCGTCGAGGGTGAAGAAGTCCGGGTCTGCTTTGATATTCACGACCCCCACAGCGTTATTGTGCGCCGCATGGACGGCTCATGGATATGTGACGCTATCTGGAACGGTAATAAGGTCGACGCATTCCCGAAAGCCCGTATCGAGCAGCTTAAAGAGAAGCGTGTTAAACGCAGCGTTAAGAACCTGGAAGACAAGGTGCGTCGCAAGCAGGAAGAGCTGCGGCCTGCGCTTGAACAACGGCCTGAGATTGACGTCACGATGTTTGCCCCGGTGCGGGATAATAACGAACCTGAAAAGGTTTATTTATTCGAATCGGAATTTGAAAGCGATTTAAAGAAAGCCAGTAATCATCAATAAGGTTATTTAAATGAACATCAAAGATAAATTAATCCACTTGCTGGAGGGGACTGGCTACACTCAAAAAAAGTAGCCACTAAAACAGGTCTGAGCACAGCAGTTATTTCTCAGTATTTGAAAGGCGTCTATAACGGCAATATCAGTAACGTCGAGTCGGCTATCGCTGACTTTATCAGCCGCGAGGAAGAGCGCGCCCGCCGCCGTGAAGTTAAAGAATCCTTTGTTCAGACCCAGCTGGCCGGGCTGGCGCTGGGTTTAATCAGCAATACCCATATGGACAGCGATATCGGCGTTATTTATGGCCCGGCAGGTATGGGCAAAACGATGGCGCTGAAGCGCTATGTGGAGATGAATAAGGGCGCGATCCTGATTGAGGCCGACCCCGGCTACACCGCCAAAGTGCTGCTGCAGGAGCTGTGCGCCCGTCTCGGCGTGAAGAAGAGCGGCAATATCCATGAGTTAAGCGAAGAGTGTATACAGGCGCTGACGGGCACTGGCTGGGTTATCCTGGTGGATGAGGCCGAGCTGCTGCCATACCGCGCACTGAAAGTCCTGCGCCGTATCTACGACCGTTCTGGCGTTGCCATTGTGCTGGCGGGCATGCCTCGCCTGCTGATTAACCTCAAGGGGTCTCGCGGTGAGTTTGCGCAGCTCTACAGCCGCGTGGGTATGGCGTTAGACCTTGAGGCCCACAAGAGCAAGTCCGAGGTTGAGGACTTCAATACCATCCTCGCTAGCCTGCTGCCGGATGAAGATGGCGGTGACGTTATCTCAGTGCCGGGCGTTGCCGAGGCGTTTCTCAAATATTCAACGGGTAATTACCGTCGCATGTTCAAGCTGGCGCGGGGCGTCGTTCGCGCCAGCGCTATCGGTAATCAGGGTAT
>NZ_MAYS01000587.1 GCF_001756855.1 Candidatus Erwinia dacicola
GAGCCTGAAGACCGAATGGGTGCCGACGAAGGGCTATAACAGCTTCAGCGAAGCCCAGGGCGCGATAATCCGCTATATAACGGGATATTACAGCGCTATCAGGCCCCACTGGTATAACGGCAGTCTGACGCCCAACGAATCTGAGCGGCTGTACTACTTACAGTCTAATGCTGTGGCCAGTATTAGTTGACCACTACACAACGGTGTTGGCTGATAATGAACTTCCGGCCTATCTTGCGCGGTTACTGATGCGTTTACATGCGCATTATCTTTACCTGACAGAGCAGATCACTGAACTAGAAACAGAGCTGGAGCAGGAACTGGGCCATGATGAAACAGGACAGCACCTTCAGACTATACCGGGTATAGGGCCAATAACCGCCAGCGTTTTATCTTCTCAGTTGGGCGATGGTAAGCAATATGCCAGCAGCCGGGATTTCGCTGCTTCAACCGGACTGGTCCCATGCCAGTACAGCACGGGCGGCAGAAATACACTTTTAGGCATAAGTAAACGCGGAGATAAAAACCTGCGACGCTTGCTGGTTCAGTGTGCCAGGGTGTTTATCCAGAGAATCGAGCATCAGTCAGGAAGTCTGGCTGAATGGGTAAAAACTCAGCTTGAACGAAAGCACTCCAATGTAGTGGCCTGTGCCCTAGCCAACAAGATGGCCCGAATAGCGTGGGCAATAACGACCCGGCAGACCGTGTTTGAAAGGTAACGGTAACGCAGTTTACCTGACGGGTTAATCGTTAATAACGTAGTTTCCTATCTGGTTTCGCGAAGACTTATTATTGATGACATGAACGGCGTATCGACCTAGTCAAAAGCTAACATAAAAAATGGCTCTCTGAAGCCGTGCCGTTTTTTAGGCTTATCTGTACTAGCTCAGACCTAATCTGACAGTTACCGGTTATTTATACAGGTGTCTGTCAGATTAAATTTGGTTCAGATTCTTTTCTGCCCAGACTCGCTTACCATCAAGCAATGTTGCCATTGGCGTACGCCCGCAGCACATTTTTCCCTGATGGGTTCGCTCATTATTGTAATGCCACAGCCAGTTGTCAAGATTCGTTTGCAGGCTTTCGAGGTCTACATATGACTTCTTGCGGAACGTAACCTGATAAAATTCCTGTAAAATAGTTTTATGGAATCGCTCGCAGATACCATTCGTCTGCGGAGACATTGCTTTCGTTTTCGTATGGTCTATATCGTTGATAGCCAGATAAAACTGGTAGTCATGTTGTTCCACTTTACCGCAGTACTCCGTCCCTCGGTCAGTCAGTATTCTCAGCATCGGTAGCCTCTGAGACTCGTAGAACGGCAACACGCGATCATTGAGCAGGTCGGCGGCGGTGATCGGCGTTTTACTCGTATATAACTTGCAGTGAGCCATTTTCGAGTAAGTATCCACAAATGTCTGCTGGTAGATGCGGCCCACGCCTTTCAGATTGCCAACGTAGATAGGTATCCTGAGACCCCAGATAACCCGGGTGAGCCGTCTCTATTTCACCACAGGCTTCGTCGTCGTGCGCTTTCTTTTCCAGTGCCACTATTTGAGCATCGGTAAGCACGATGCCTTCTCTGGCGATTTTTTCCTCAAGTGCCTTCAGGCGTTTACGGAAGTTCTCCAAGTCGTGCCGTTGCCAGATGGAACGCACGCCGCTGCCGGAGATAAAAATGCTTTTTTTTTACGCAGCTCATTACTGGTCCGGTGCTGACCATGCGCCGGAAACTCAATGGCGTAATCAACAACCGCGCGTTCAGTGGCTTCATCAGTACGATTCTTTAGATTGGGGACCCTGCAGCTTTGATTAATAAGAGCATCAATACCGCCTTCTCCAGCCAGCTCCTGATAACGATAAAACGTATCTCGCGACACGCCCATGATTTTACAGGCTTTTGATACGTTACCAAGTTCTTCGGCCAGATTAAGCAGACCTGCTTTGTGTTTAATAATGGGATTGCCACTATGAAACATGAGAGTTACCTCGCGTTTTGTTGTAAGGATTCGATACCCATATCAAAACCGGTAACTCTCAACCTTTCAAGGTCCAGTGTTAGATCAAGTCGCGATTAATACAGCTTATCAAGTGCGGAACTCATCGTGGCGCGGGCATCCTTGCCCATAGTGACGCCGGATAGATTTAGGGGCTATCCTAGATA
>NZ_MAYS01000588.1 GCF_001756855.1 Candidatus Erwinia dacicola
CGTGATTTGGCATCGGGTATGACCTTGGTATACACCTTACCACCACGCTTGAGAAGCCCGAAAACAGGCACTTTTCCGGCAGCACCTCTGCCACGCTGACCTTTACGACGACCACCAAAATAACTTTCGTCCAGTTCAATCTCGCCATCAAACCAGGAGTGCCTATCTACGTGCTCGGCTATCAGCACTCTGAGGCGGTGAAAATAGTATGCAGCAGTGTTCCTGTGGACACCAACCAGCTCTGCGGCAATACGGGCTGTGGAGCCTGCAATAAACTGTTCAAGTAACCGTTCCTGTTTGTACTGACTGAGTCTGCTTTTTCTCATGGCACTATCCTAGATGATCTTAGTTATCTAGGACAGCCCCTACTTTTATCACTTAACCTATTTAGTGGTTTGCCGCCGTAGATATTCCCGTGGCGAACGATACCGGCATTTTTTCACCGTTATCATAGCTGAATTCGAAGCCGTCAGAGCACCACCGCTGGTTATTTTCTCCAACGGCCACTTTCCCTGTATGCGCCCGCTTTGATGGCGGTATTTCCGGTTTACGCTCAAACAGCAGCACATTCTGACGCATGATGCGGTATACACGTTTGGCATTGAGCACCGCCATGTCGTCAGTTTCTGATTGTCTGCGCAGCACTGCCCAGACCCGATGATAACCATAGGTAGGCAGATCGCCGATAACGGCATGGATACGGGCCAGCGCTTCAGAATCATCAGGCTTGCGCCGACGATCCTGCCAGTCCTTCGACCAATGGGTCATGGCATGCAGCTGCGCACGTAAGACCCGGAGGCAACGACTGACAAGGCTTATTCGCCATCCTCAGGCAACAAGGGCACGTGCGCTATCCATTTTTTTATCGGCCATATTCAACGGCTTCTTTCAGCCGCTTGTTTTCCATGGTTTTCTTGCCCAACAGGCGCTGCAGCTCTTTAATCTGCTTCATCGCAGATGCCAGCTCCGATGCGGGCACAACCTGTTCTCCTGCGGCAACGGCAGTGAGGCTGCCTTCCTGATACTGCTTACGCCACATGAACAGCTGACGGGCGACCAGCGACACGGTCATTCCGGGCTCAAAGCTCTGCTGAACAATAGCGATTTTTTCCTGAATGCTGCGCCGTCTGCGCTTCTCTGGACCTGAAACATCTATCATCCGGACTCCAACGACTAGTCTAGAAACTAGTATCAAAACTATCACTAACTTAAGTGATACTAACTGTCTGGATATTCATGGGGACAGTCTAATCTCTGACAATTAACCATTAACACTAAGTCTGCGTCACGACCGACTTGTGCGTATGGAGCACCACCGGCAATATACAACCTCAACTATTGTGTGGATATATAATAGTTGGTCGGTATAAGAATTTTTAAATACTGGTCTTGACGGAGTATCCACAGAGCACTACAGTTTATTCAATTAACTATGGTAACAGCTTCAACAGGCTTTCTTGAATAAATAGAAATTATGCTGCGACCCCATAAAAACAACGAGCTGTCCATAACATAAAATCAGTAGGTTACAACCAGTGTTCGGTTATATATGCTGGAATGGCTAGCATCTTCATCCAAAA
>NZ_MAYS01000589.1 GCF_001756855.1 Candidatus Erwinia dacicola
TTGTAACCTACTGATTTTATATTATGGATGCTTGCTGTTTTTATGGGATTACAGCATAATTTCTATTTATTCAACAAAGCCAGTATGAGGTTGATATACAAGTTTCTCATGCTAATTATAGTGTTATCTATGAAACATAAATTCAGATTATCTATCGCACCAATCACTACCATCACCCCCTAAACCTGAGTTAATATGTTCAAAACATTGACTGCAGTCACAGAACTGCAGGTTTTTCACCTAGACAGGAGTAGGTATGTCCAAGCATCAGATCGGCGTTGTAGGTATGGCTGTGATGGGCCGTAATCTGGCACTTAACATTGAGAGCCGTGGCTACACAGTTTCTATCTTCAACCGCTCGCGTGAAAAAACCGAGGAAGTCGTGGCAGAGAACTCAGGTAAGAAACTGGTTCCGCACTACAGCATCGAAGAGTTTGTTGACTCTCTGGAAAAACCTCGTCGTGTCCTTCTGATGGTGCAGGCCGGTGAAGCTACCGACAAAACCATCGCCTCTCTGACTCCGCACCTTGATAAAGGTGATATCCTAATTGATGGCGGTAACACCTTCTATAAAGACACCATTCGCCGCAACCGCGAACTGTCTGAGCAGGGCTTCAACTTCATCGGTACCGGCGTGTCTGGTGGTGAGGAGGGCGCCTTGAAAGGTCCATCCATCATGCCAGGTGGTCAGAAAGAAGCTTACGAACTGATCGCGCCAATCCTGACCGAGATCGCGGCGGTTGCAGAAGGTGAAGCCTGCGTAGCTTACATGGGGCCGGACGGTGCTGGTCACTATGTGAAAATGGTGCACAATGGTATTGAATACGGCGACATGCAGCTGATTGCTGAAGCCTACTCGCTGCTGAAAGGTACGCTGAATCTGAGCAATGAAGATCTGGCTAAGACCTTCAGCGAGTGGAGTGAAGGCGAGCTGAGCAGCTACCTGATCGACATCACCAAAGATATTTTTACTAAGAAAGATGAAGAGGGTAACTACTTGGTTGATGTAATTCTGGATGAAGCCGCTAACAAAGGTACCGGTAAGTGGACCAGCCAGAGCTCTTTGGATCTCGGCGAGCCGCTGTCGCTGATCACCGAGTCTGTATTCGCTCGCTACCTCTCTTCCCTGAAAACCCAGCGCGTTGCGGCTTCCAAAGTCCTGAACGGTCCGAAAGTTCAGGCGGTGAGCGGTGATAAAGCTGAGTTCGTTGAAAAAGTGCGTCGCGCACTTTACTTGGGCAAAATTGTCTCTTACGCTCAGGGCTTCTCCCAGCTGAAAGCGGCTTCTACCGAGAACAACTGGAACCTGCACTATGGTGAGATTGCAAAAATCTTCCGTGCGGGTTGCATCATCCGCGCCCAGTTCCTGCAGAAAATCACCGATGCCTATGTTGACGATGCTGACATCGAGAACCTGCTGCTGGCACCGTACTTCAAGAATATCGCGGATGAGTATCAGCAGGCGCTGCGTGACGTGGTGGCTTATGCGGTGCAGAACGGTATTCCGACTCCGACCTTCTCTGCGGCAATCGCCTACTACGACAGCTACCGTTCAGCGGTACTGCCTGCGAACCTGATCCAAGCTCAGCGTGACTACTTCGGTGCACATACTTATAAGCGCACTGATAAAGACGGTGTGTTCCACACTGAGTGGCTTGATTAAGTTTCGTTCTAACCTCCCGCAAAGCGGGAGGTTTCTTGCCTCGTTTTAAGAATTTCTTCATTGCGTTTCTTCCCCATCTCATATAGATTTGACCAGTTATCGCCTAAGTTTTATCTTATTTTTCTTTTGCGCAGAGTTTACTGACTATATGAACCCCGATAATAAAAATGTTGAGCTGTCCTCGCGTCACCAGAACTTTTCCAACACAGCCGATGAAATCGATTTACTGGAAGTTATTGCGCAGTTATGGAATGGTAAAAAAACCATCATCGCATGCGTGATTGTCGCTATGGTGCTCGCGGGCATATACCTGTTTTTAGCGAAAGAGAAATGGACCTCTACCGCGATTGTCGCCACCCCGACTTCAGGAATGATTGCTAACTACAACTCTTCCCTCGGGGTACTATATACGCAAACTCCGGCTGATAAACCGTCACTTCCTGACCTGCAAAATCAGTTCTTTGGTCGTTTTGCGGCGTCAATGGGGGCACTCTCTTCAGCACTGCACAACCTTGAAGAGCCTCAGATATTGAAAGTTGATCAGGTAGTGAAGGGCAGCAATGACCAGCTAAGCATCGCGTACACCGCACCTACTGCTAAAGATGCGCAGGCGCAACTGACTAAATATATTGAGCAGATTAACGATAAAATCGTCGATGGCTACACCGCCGATCTCAGGCGCACGCTGGGTGTGAAAACTAATGAGCTCTCCAGCGCGATGGATACGCAAAAGCAGTTGGCGATTGATAAAAAGCAGCAGCGAATAAATGCCATCAGACAGGCGCTAACCATCGCAGAAGCCTCTGGGGTGAAGACCTCTCAGCTTAATCAAGCGGAGTATCTCTCTGACGACACCCTCTACCTGCTGGGCACCAGCTCACTGCAGTCAATGATTCAGAATGAGGCAACTAAACCGTTAATTTATGATCAGTCGTATTACGACACGCAGAGCGCTTTGCTGGGCGTGACGCATATGAAAATCGACCTGTCGCATTTGCAGTCTTTTCGCTACATCTCTACCGCCGACTTGCCTATCCGCCGCGATAGCCCAAAAAAGACGTTGGTGATACTGCTGGCGATTATTTTCGGTGTGGTAGTGGGTGCCGTGGGATTGGTCGCAATGTCAGGCCACCTACCGCTTACGAAAAAGCAGCTAACTGCTAAAGCATCTAGCAGAAGGCCGGAAATTCTTGGCCTTTTTTATTGACGTCACAACTACGGCAGCTTACTTATGGCGCTGGCGCAGGCTCTCAATCACCGTTGACAGGTTAAGACCCTGGTCCTGCAGCAGCACCAGCAGATGATAGACCAAGTCCGACGCTTCGTTGGTCAGCTCGTGGCGATTGTTGACGGTGGCGGCCAGCGCCACCTCAACCCCTTCTTCTCCCACTTTCTGCGCAATGCGCTTAGTGCCGCTAGCATACAGGCTGGCGGTATAGGAGCTTTCCGGATCGGCGTGCTTGCGCTCTGCCAGCACCTGCTCCAGCCGATAGAGGAATGTCCAGTCAGCAGCTGCGGGTGAGAAGCAGCTCGACGTGTCGAGGTGGCAGGTCGGACCAACCGGGCTGACTAGCACCAGCAGCGTATCGTTGTCGCAGTCGGGGGTGATGCTGACTACGTTAAGGAAGTGCTCAGAGCTTTCTCCCTTGGTCCACAGATGCTGCTTAGTGCGTGACCAGAAGGTTACCTTACCCGTTGCCAGCGTCTTCTCCAGCGCTTGCTGGTTCATATAGCCGTGCATCAGCACTTCACCAGATACAGCATGCTGTATCACAGCCGGCATCATACCGTCGGTTTTTACCCAGTCTAGCTGGGCGAACTGTTGTTCTGTTAACACGCGCGAATCTCCACACCTTTTTCAATCAGGAACGTTTTCAGTTCGCCGATATTAATAATCTGTTTATGAAACACCGAGGCGGCCAGCGCGCCATCAACGTCGGCATCACGGAACGCTTGGTGGAAATGTTCCATGGAGCCTGCGCCGCCGGAAGCAATCAGCGGCACCTTAGAGCGCGCGCGTACCTTTTGCAGCTGCACAAGGTCGTAGCCGTTACGCACGCCGTCTTGGTTCATCATGTTGAGAACGATCTCGCCTGCGCCGCGCTTCTGCACTTCGTCCACCCAGTCAAAGGTTTCCCAGCTGGTTACTTTTGTACGGCTCTCATCGCCGGTGTACTGATTAACGTTATATTTTCTGCTGTTGCTGTCGTACCAAGTATCGATGCCAACCACGATGCACTGTACGCCAAAGCGATCCGCCAAGCGGGTGATCAGCTCCGGGTCGGCAAGAGCCGGGGAGTTGATGGAGATTTTATCCGCGCCGTAGGAGAGCAGCAGGGCGGCGTCTTCCAACGACTTGATACCGCCCGCCACGCAGAATGGGATATCAATCACTTCTGCCACGCGCGAGATCCAGCTTTTATCCACCACGCGGCCATCGCTGGAGGCGGTAATATCATAAAACACCAGTTCGTCGGCGCCTTCCTGAGCGTAGCGCTGAGCCAGCGGCACAATGTCACCGATGATCTCGTGGTTGCGGAACTGCACGCCTTTGACCACTTGGCAGTCACGCATGTCAAGGCAGGGAATTATCCGTTTTGCCAGCATGAAATTGCCTCCGATACGGTAAATTTATCTTCCAGCAGGGCGCGACCGACGATCACCCCCTGTGCGCCGCAGCCGCGCAGGGCCGCAATATCATCCAGCGAGCCGATGCCGCCGGAGGACTGGATGGCAATCTGCAGATAGCGCGAGGAAACTTCACGATACAGCTCAACGTTAGAGCCGCTCAGCGTGCCATCGCGCGAAATATCGGTGCACAGCACATGCTTCAGGCCGAAGGGTAGAAACTGTTCGATCACTTCTTCCAGCGTGATGCCGCTGGCTTCCTGCCAGCCGCTGATCGCTACTTCTTTGCGGTTATCTGCATCAATGCGCACGTCCAGCGCCAGTACGATCGCTTCCGCGCCGTACTGCTTAAACCACTGCGACACCTCTTGCGGCTGTTTCACCGAGGTAGAACCAACTACCACGCGCATGGCGCCAGCTTTCAGCAGGGCTTCCACATCTTCTTTAGTGCGAATGCCGCCGCCAACCTGCACCGGCACGGAGACGCCCGCCAGCAGCTTGGTGAGCAGGGAGATCTGGCGCGCAGCCGGATCTTTTGCACCGGTCAGGTCAACCAGATGCAGCACTTCTGCGCCCTGGGCCTGATAATCCTGCAGGCGCGGCAGTGGGTCGCTTCCGTAGTCGCGCTGCTGGTCGTAATCGCCCTGATGCAGGCGTACTACCTTGCCATCAATTAAATCTAACGCCGGGATAATCATCTGTTTACATCTCCAAGAAATTTTTCAACAGCTGCGCGCCAGCAGCACCGGAACGCTCCGGGTGGAACTGCACGCCGAAGAAGTTATCTTTCTGTACCGCTGCGGTAAACGCTGTCCCGTAGTCACACTGCGCAATGGTGAATTCATTCACCGGCATGGCGTAGCCGTGTACAAAGTAGAAGTAGGCGCCGTCGTCGATGCCGCGAAATAGATGATTACCCGCCTGCGAAGCGATCTGGTTCCAGCCCATATGCGGCAGCGGCAGGCCGAGATCCTGCATACGCTCAACCGGGTGTTCAATAATATTCAGCGTGGGGATGCCGCTGCTCTCGTCGCTCTGAGAGCCGAACAGCTGCATGCCGAGGCAGATACCCAGCACTGGCTGGGTACAGGCTTTGATCAGCTCAATCAGCTCGCGCTCGCGCAGCTGGTCCATCGCCGCCTGCGCGGTGCCGACACCCGGCAAAAACAGCTTGTCGGCATTAAGGACGATATCGGCTTCCTTGCTGACCTGCGGCTGATAGCCAAGGCGCTGCACGGCCCATTTCACGGAAGAGAGGTTGGCGCAGCCGGTATCGAGGATCACCACATCCATTACAATACTCCTTTCGAGCTTGGCAGGGTGTTGCCTTCCACGCGGATCGCTTGGCGCAGCGTGCGGCCAAAGGCTTTAAACAGGCTTTCGACGCGGTGATGGTCGTTTTTGCCTTTAGTACGCAAGTGCAGGGTGCTGGCCATGGTGTAAGAGAGCGAGCTGAAAAAGTGCTCGACCAGCTCGGTGCTCAGGTCCCCCACGCGCTGATAGCTGAATTCAGCTTTATATTCGAGGTGCGGGCGGCCGGAGATATCCAGCGCGCAGCGCGCTAGGCATTCATCCATTGGCAGTACAAAGCCGAAACGGCCAATGCCGCGTTTATCGCCCAGCGCTTTCAGCAGCGCTTCGCCCAGCGCCAGACCGCTATCTTCCACGGTGTGATGATCGTCAATGTACAGGTCGCCCTTCACATCAATGTTCATGCGGAAGCCGCCGTGGGTGGAGATCTGGTCGAGCATATGATCGAAGAAGCCGACGCCGGTGTTGATTTTGCTCTCGCCTTCGCGGTCCAGCCACACTTCAACCTTAATCTTCGTCTCTTTGGTGTTGCGCTGCACCAGCGCATAGCGGTCGCGTTTTGTTAGCTGCTGTTCGATAGCGTTCCAGTTAAGCCCCTTACCGTACAGCAGACCGGTAATGCCCATATTCTGCGCCAGATGCACGTCGGTAGCGCGGTCACCAATTACATAGCTGTTGGCGGTATCAATTGCACCTTCGGCTAGCCAAGCTTCCACCATTTTGGTTTTCGGTTTGCGGCAGTCGCAGTTATCTTCCGGCAGGTGCGGGCAGATCAAAATATCGTCGAACTTCACGCCCTGGGAACTGAGGATCTGCATCATCTGGTTATGTGGGCCGTCGAAATCCGCCTGCGGGAAGCTGCGGGTGCCCAGACCATCCTGATTGGTGATCATCACCAGCTGATAGCCCGCTTTTTGCAACGACAGCAGGGCCGGGATTACGTCCGGCTCGAAGGCCAGTTTGTCCATGCGGTCGACCTGATAACCTTCCGGCGGCTCAGAAATAAGGGTGCCATCGCGATCGATAAATAGGACTTTCTGACTCATGCTTGCTCCTGAAAAACGGGTCAACCGGGTAATGATTTCAATGCGGCAACGGCGCGCTGGCACTCTTCACGGGTGCCGATGGAGATGCGTAGGCAGCCGGCTAGGCCGGGCTGCTTATTCTGGTCACGCAGAATAATGCCCTGGTCCCACAGCATTTTAAAGACCTGACTGGAAGCGGTAAAGCGCGCCAGAATATAGTTGGTGTCGCTCTCATACACCTGCTCAACGCAGTTTAGGCTGCGCAGGTCGGCAATCAGCTGCTCGCGGGTGGCGACTAGCTCGGCAACGTGCTGGCGCATCAAGGCGATCCCCTGCTCGCTCAGCGCCTGGTCGGCGATATCCGCCACCGGAGTAGAGAGCGGATAAGGCGCGATCACCTTCATCAACAGCGCAATCACCTCTGTGCTGGCTAGGGTAAAACCGCAGCGCAGCCCGGCGAGCGCGAAGGCTTTCGATAGCGTGCGCAAGATTACCAAGTGCGGATAATCCTTCAGCCAGCCAGCGAGTGACGCCTGCGGGCAGAACTCAATATAGGCCTCATCCGCCACTACCAGCGCTTTGCCCCGGGTCATCTCCAGCAGCTGACGCAGGTCGTCCGGGTTGATGAGGTTACCGGTCGGGTTGTTGGGGCTGCAAACGTACACTAGCTTCACGCCGTCCAGCTGTTCGGCAATCGCTGGCAGGTTCAACTGCCAATCTTCCCGCACTTCCACCGTGCGATATTCAATGCCGATGGTTTCAGCGCTGACGCTGTACATACCGTAGGTCGGCGGGCAGAATAGTACCGCGTCTCGGCTCGGCTCGCAGAAGGCGCGCATCAGCAGTTCGATGCCTTCATCTGCGCCACGGCTGACCAGCACCTGCTCAGGCGTCAGCCCGGCATAAGCGGTGTAACGTTCAATCACCAACTTAGGCTGACATTCCGGGTAGCGGTTCAGCGTCTGCTGGCTGAGCTCAAACGGCACTGCCAACGGATATTCATTGGCGTTCAGCCACACGTCGCCCTTACCACCGAGGCGGCGCGCAGACTGGTAAGGGGTGAGGGCGCGTACGTTGGCGCGGGCTAGGTCCTGAATTGTGCTGCTCATGGCTTCTCCTTCAGTGCGGCCACGCGCAGGGTGACGGCGTTTTTGTGGGCGGTTAACTGTTCGGCCGCGGCCAGCGTCTCAATAGTGGCGGCCAGCCCCATAAAGCCGGCAGGCGTCAGCTCCTGTACGGTCATGCGCTTCTGGAAATCAGCCAAACCAAGGCTTGAGCAGGTAGCGGTGTAACCATAGGTCGGCAGCACGTGGTTGGTGCCGGAGGCGTAGTCGCCTGCAGATTCCGGTGACCAGTCACCAATAAATACCGAACCGGCGCTGGTAATGCTGTCGACCAAGTCCCGTGCGCGACGCGTCTGAATAATCAGGTGCTCCGGCCCGTAGCTGTTGCTGATCTCGACGCACTGCTCCAGATCGCGTGCCACAATCAGGCGGCTGCTCTCCAGCGCCTTAGCCGCGGTGGCGGCGCGTGGCAGTTCGGTCAGCTGGCGTTCGACGGCCTGAGCTACCGCTTCTGCCATCGGGAACGAAGGGGTCAGCAGGATAACCTGGGAGTCCGGGCCGTGCTCTGCCTGTGACAGCAGGTCGGAAGCGACGAAGTCCGGCGTGGCACCCTCATCGGCAATCACCAGCACTTCGGAAGGCCCTGCCGGCATATCAATCGCCGCACCGTCTAGGCGCTGACTCACCTGGCGCTTGGCTTCGGTCACATAAGCGTTTCCCGGGCCAAAGATCTTGTCGACCTTCGGTACCGATTTCGTGCCGAGGGCGAGGGCGGCAATCGCCTGCACCCCGCCAACCTGAAACACTTCCTGCACGCCGCACAGCTTAGCGGCATAAAGAATTTCATCGGCAATCGGTGGTCGCGAGCATAGCACCACGCGGCCACATTCGGCGATGCGTGCTGGGGTCGCCAGCATCAGCACTGTGGAGAACAGCGGGGCAGAACCGCCGGGAATATAGAGCCCGACAGAGGCGACCGGGCGCGTGATCTGCTGGCATCGAACGCCCGACTGAGTTTCGATATCGACCGCTGGCAGGATCTGCGCCACGTGAAATTTATCGATGTTGGCGACTGAGACGGCCATTGCCTGTTTGATCTCATCACCTAGGCGCGCGCAGGCATCGGCAATCTGCTGTTCGCTGACGCGCAAGTCATCAACCTGAGTTTTATCGAAGGTCGCGCTGTAGTAGCGCAGCGCATCGTCGCCCTCGGCTTTTACCTTATCGAGAATGCCACGCACGGTGGCAGTAATGCTTTCAGAGGCAGAGATCGCCGGGCGCATCAGCAGCGCCTGCTGTTCTTCTGCGCTGCACTGCTGCCAGCTAATGGGGGTCATCAGGGTCTCCATCGACATTACTCCATCATCTTCTCAATGGGCAGCACCAGAATCGAGCTGGCACCCAAAGCTTTGAGTTTCTCCATGGTTTCCCAGAACAGCGTTTCGCTGCTGACCATGTGCATCGCCACGCGGCTCTTATCACCCGCCAGCGGCAGTACGGTAGGGCGCTCGGCCCCCGGCAGCAGAGCAATGATGTCTTCCAGACGTTCGGTCGGCGCGTGCAGCATGATGTATTTCGATTCGCGCGCCTGGATCACGCCCTGAATACGCGTCATTAGCTTGTCGATCAGCTTCTGCTTGGCAGCCGGCATTTCGCCATCGCGCTGGATCAGGCAGGCCTTCGAGCGGTAAATGACTTCCACTTCGCGCAGGCCGTTGGCTTCTAGCGTGGCGCCGGTTGAGACTAAGTCACAGATGGCATCGGCCAGACCGGCGCGCGGAGCCACTTCAACAGAACCGTTCAGCAGGCAGGATTTGAAGCTGACGCCCTGCTCGTCGAGATACTTTTTCAGCAGGTGCGGGTAAGAGGTGGCAATGCGCGAGTTTTGTAAACACTGTGGGGCGGTATATTCGTCATCAACCGACATTGCCAGCGACAGGCGGCAGCCGCCGAAGTCGAGACGGCGCAGGGTGAAATAGCGCGGATCTTCGCCCTGAGCGCGACGGGTCAGCAGCTCTTCTTCCAGCACGTTTTCGCCAATAATGCCGAGGTCGACCACGCCGTCCATCACTAAACCCGGGATATCGTCATCGCGCACGCGCAGAATATCGATCGGCATATTCTCGGCGAACGCGATCAGGCGCTGCTGCAGATTAATTTTGATGCCGCAGCGCGCGAGCAATTCGCGTGATTCATCGCTTAAACGGCCTGATTTCTGCATAGCTATACGTAAACGGGTGTTATCTAACATCGGGGATAATCTCTTTTCCTGTCTGCTTAAGTTCACTATGTCAGCGGATCAATTCCACCGGGCGAAAAAAAAGGCCCCCGGAATACGATCTTCTGGGGGCTGATTTTGCGTTCTGCATCACTGGAAGATCCTGATCGTCTTCCAGCACACGTAGCCTGAAAGGCTAGTCAGGGTGATGATGGTGATTGAACTGAACGTATGTCATAAAATTCTCTTGGATGAATGCATATTCATACCGTGATGAATAAACTAACCAGAATAGGCGCGTGGCGCAACTCTTTTTTGTCAATATTGAAAGATTTTCTTATCAACGGGCAGTTGTCACTGACTTCTGGCTGGCGTAGCCTGAAACTCTGACGGTGTAAGTTCACAGGAGTAGATAGATGAAAAAAGTTGCGATAGTCGGGCTGGGGTGGTTGGGCATGCCGCTGGCCATGTCGCTGACGGCGGCAGGCTATCAGGTAACCGGCAGCAAAACCACGCAGGACGGGGTGGAGGTGGCCCGGATGAGCGGTATCGACAGCTACCTGCTAAAATTGACGCGGGAGCTAATCTGCGAGTTTGAGGATCTGGAGTCACTGCTCAGCCATGTAGACGCGCTGGTGATCACGCTATCAGCCAGCCGTACCGCTTCCGGCTTGGAGAGTTATCAGTTGGCGGTGCAGCAGCTGGTCGACAGCGCGCTGGCATATGGCGTACCGCGCATTATTTTTACCAGCTCCACTTCTGTGTACGGCGACAGCATCGGCATGACCAAAGAGAGTTCGCCGCTTGAGCCGGTGAGTATCGCCGGGCGTACCCTGCGGGATCTGGAGAGCTGGCTGCATCAGCTGCCTAATACCTCGGTGGATATCTTGCGCCTTGCCGGGCTGGTGGGGCCTAACCGCCATCCGGGGCGTTTCCTCGCCGGAAAAACGGGGCTGACGAACGGGGCACAAGGCGTTAACTTGGTGCATCTGGACGATGTGATCGAGACGATTACGCTGCTGCTGCAAACGCCGAAGGGCGGGCATATTTACAATCTCAGCGCAGCACAGCACCCGGCGCGCGCGCAGTTTTATACGCAGGTGGCACGCCAGCTGGGGCTGCAGGCCCCGACCTTCCTCGCGGATGACAGCGGTAACACTGGCAAGCTTATCGACGGCAGTAAAATTTGCCGTGAGCTGGGCTTCGAGTACCGTTACCCCGATCCGAACAAAATGCCGTTAGCATAAAATAACGGGCTTACCGAAAAGAGGGGCAGCCCCCTGATGAATTCCCAGAAAACAAGACAGGCATAGCGTAATGTGATCTAATTGATTGCGCTAACAATCTCAAGGAAATCACCGCTATGCCTGCCCGTGTATTATGCCAAAAATTCTTTAAAAATGTACTGGAGCCTCTGCATCTTTACCGCCAGAAATCACTGATTGATGCAACCAGTGCTGTCATAAATGGTGCCTCTCTCACTCTTACCAGTATCGGACGTCATTTGACAGGAACAGCATCCGTTAAAAATAAGGGGCTGTCCTAGATAACTAAGATCATCTAGGATAGTGCCATGAGAAAAAGCAGACTCAGTCAGTACAAACAGGAACGGTTACTTGAACAGTTTATTGCAGGCTCCACAGCCCGTATTGCCGCAGAGCTGGTTGGTGTCCACAGGAACACTGCTGCATACTATTTTCACCGCCTCAGAGTGCTGATAGCCGAGCACGTAGATAGGCACTCCTGGTTTGATGGCGAGATTGAACTGGACGAAAGTTATTTTGGTGGTTGTCGTAAAGGTCAGCGTGGCAGAGGTGCTGCCGGAAAAGTGCCTGTTTTCGGGCTTCTCAAGCGTGGTGGTAAGGTGTATACCAAGGTCA
>NZ_MAYS01000590.1 GCF_001756855.1 Candidatus Erwinia dacicola
ACATTAGTCTTAAATACTGGCCGTTGCCCCCATTCTCCCAGCGACTGATCAACATGTGCATATATCCCCCCTGGTGTAACATAGCCTAATAAATTAGCAGCAGCACCATCCAGAGCATCAACGAATAAATTAGTGAATATTCCTCCCTTCTCCCCTCCTAAGGCATACTGCTTATCGGTTGAGGCAGTCATAATAGTTACACCGTCTTTTATTTCTGCCAAACTTTCATCTGTTGGGCGGTCACCTGCCGAGCCAGAGTGACAACTATCTAAAATAATAACTTTATTTTTAGCTTTTGATTTATTAGCAAAAGTTATTATATCGCTTAATTTCACACCATCGTCGCCAGTTTCACAATCCCCTGAACAAATGTAACCTCCTGCTTCATCGATATATCCATGCCCAGCAAAATAAATAGTGCAATATCAGGTTTACCCTGAAAAAGTTCTGATATTGCAGAGCGTAAATCTCTTCTTCTTACTATTTCTTGCTCATTACGACTTACAATGAGGCGAACTCCAAAATTTTTACTGTCATCGAAATTACGTTCAAGAGAGGTTTGTACTGAAAGGGCATCAGTAACGCACCCTGACAGATGATTAATGTTTTTATAATAATCAATCCCAACTATCAGGGCTTTTCTCATTTATATATATCCTATAATGCGTTGATAAAATCAGTGATATTTTTATCAGACCAAGTGTAAGTATTTACACCGTCTATATTAGTTCTGTCATCTGAATAAGCCCAGATACCACGGATAGGTTTACCTTCTTCTTTTGCGCACTGTATTTCCCACTTTTGCCCACTGGATTTCAGTGAATTTTTACTAACCAGTACGACTACACCATCTGAACGCTTGATACGAGTCCTAACACGCGCTTTCCACTCGGTGTCATAAGGTTCTTTTACTGACATATCTATGAATTCATAAGGTTTTCTTGGGTGGAGCGATTGTCCTTTCAAAAAATTACGTTGAGTTTCATCCTCAATCGCGAAAGCTATGAATAAAACTTGGGGCTGTCCTAGATAACTAAGATCATCTAGGATAGTGCCATGAGAAAAAGCAGACTCAGTCAGTACAAACAGGAACGGTTACTTGAACAGTTTATTGCAGGCTCCACAGCCCGTATTGCCGCAGAGCTGGTTGGTGTCCACAGGAACACTGCTGCATACTATTTTCACCGCCTCAGAGTGCTGATAGCCGAGCACGTAGATAGGCACTCCTGGTTTGATGGCGAGATTGAACTGGACGAAAGTTATTTTGGTGGTCGTCGTAAAGGTCAGCGTGGCAGAGGTGCTGCCGGAAAAGTGCCTGTTTTCGGGCTTCTCAAGCGTGGTGGTAAGGTGTATACCAAGGTCATACCCGATGCCAAATCACGCACATTACTGCCGATAATAGAGTCAAAAATTTACCCTGACAGCATCGTCTATACCGATAATTTTGCCAGTTATGATGTACTGGATGTGA
>NZ_MAYS01000591.1 GCF_001756855.1 Candidatus Erwinia dacicola
CTTCCAGCCACCCACGCCAGGGATCCAGAAGGCCGGGTTTCGTCGGGCGGGCCGACATTTCAGGGAATGTACCGTATTGGAGCCAGCGCCTGACCGTTACGCGTGATAGCCCGGTGGCGCGGGATATTTCACGGATCCCACATCCGTTCTTATGCAGGGTAATTACCTCCACCCAGCGTTGATGACGTTTATTACGGGTCTGCTGCTTCAGTTGCTCCGGGCGATGAATGTATGGCGCAGGTACTTCCGGTTCTGGTTCAGGTGATTTCTTTGGCGACAACTCACTGGCGACAAGACGTATCAGAGGCATATGTCTGTACATCATCCGTTCAAGTGCATCGCCAATGTTTTTCAGCAGGTGCCAGCGATCGGCCACCTGTCTGGCCTGAGGTGCACCTTCACGTGCTGCAGTAGCATAGATACCGCCACGATCGCGGGAAACAACCTGTATTTCAGGATATTTTCTGAACTAGGCAGCCCACTGTCCCGCTTCTCCACCGGCAATCAACCCCAGTTGATACTGTAATTTTTGCACTAACTGCGAAGTCTGCTGTCGTGAGCCCGCAATAAGGAGACAGGGATTCGGCAAAGATTTTTCGTGAACAGGATGGGTTACGACAGTACCAGTGGCGAACGGCAAATATCAGCCAGAGAGCCTGCCCGGCGCATGGCAGATGCTGTATACGGCGTCGTCGACAGCTATGTACAGAACTGCTGAGCCTCATGCATTCAGGGCAGCGTGAGGTTTTACGCGTTGCCTGCAAATGAATAGTCACTCCATCATGGCCAGTTGTTTGTCGGATCAATTGCCACCCGCAAGGCAGCTGCAAAAGCGTCTTAAGTGAAGGCATAGCGTTATCCATAACTAAAACAGGGGGCTGTCCTAGATAACTAAGATCATCTAGGATAGTGCCATGAGAAAAAGCAGACTCAGTCAGTACAAACAGGAACGGTTACTTGAACAGTTTATTGCAGGCTCCACAGCCCGTATTGCCGCAGAGCTGGTTGGTGTCCACAGGAACACTGCTGCATACTATTTTCACCGCCTCAGAGTGCTGATAGCCGAGCACGTAGATAGGCACTCCTGGTTTGATGGCGAGATTGAACTGGACGAAAGTTATTTTGGTGGTCGTCGTAAAGGTCAGCGTGGCAGAGGTGCTGCCGGAAAAGTGCCTGTTTTCGGGCTTCTCAAGCGTGGTGGTAAGGTGTATACCAAGGTCATACCCGATGCCAAATCACGCACATTACTGCCGATAATAGAGTCAAAAATTTACCCTGACAGCATCGTCTATACCGATAATTTTGCCAGTTATGATGTACTGGATGTGA
>NZ_MAYS01000592.1 GCF_001756855.1 Candidatus Erwinia dacicola
CGGTCTGCCGTCCGACGAGACACTCAAGGCGGTACAGGCCCATATCGACGACCAGCGCCCGGTGACGGCAAAAGACACGCTGGTGATGGCCCCGGAGCCGCTCAGTACCGATATCTCGGTCAGAGTCAGCCTTGACGGGCTTTCACTTGATGAGGCCAGGACGCAGATAACCCTGGTGCTGACGGATTACTTCAGACGTCTGGCTCCGGGAGAGATTGCGGTCAGAACTCAGATTGGGGCGCTTATCTCCGATATCACCGGCGTGGTGGATTATGAGCTGACAGCACCAACCGGCAACGTCGTGCCGGAGGTCAGCGAGAAGACCGTGCAGTGGATACGTCCCGGCACCATTACCACAGGCGAGCTGAAATGACCGGGAACGAGTACCGCGAGCTGCTGTATCTGCTCCTGCCAGATGGCTATGCACGCGATGGTAAGCGGCTGAACGCCGAGCTGCAGGCTGCAGGTAATACGCTGGCAAATGTCGAGCGCAGCGCACAGGACGTACTGAATGGCGTAACACCGTTCACCGCCGTGGCGCTGCTGTCGGACTGGGAGCGAGTGCTGGGCTTATCGGTCAGCAGCGGGATGACCATTCAGGCCCGCCGTCAGCAGATTATGGCGAAGCTGGTTGAGACCGGGGGGCTGAGCCGCAGCTACTTTATCCGCCTGGCGAATTCACTGGGCTATGACGTCACCATCGACGAACCGGAGCCGTTCCGCTGTGGCCGTAACCGGTGCGGTGACCGTCTGTGGATACAGGAAATTATCTGGGTCTGGATTGTGAATATTCAGGATGGCCAGGTGCCGGTGTACCGCTTCCGCTGCGGCAGTTCGGCCACGGGTGAGCGCCTGCTGTCATTTGGCCAGAATATGCTGGAGAGCATATTCCGCGATTTAAAACCCGCTCACACGCAGGTTGTATTTAATTACGTGGAGAATAAAACGTAATGAAAGATATTATTGATCCAGTCGATACTGACGATGGTCTATTTCACGATGGTGACCCGTCAACCGGCGCGGAAGGCACCATCGTATACGCAAAAATCATGAATGCGCTTCAGGGCGGAATTATTGATATTCAGACCGAGAATAAAAATATTCTGGCTGAAGCTCAGATGACGCCTGACCCGTCGAAGAATAACCAACTGGTGACGGCCATAAAAGCGATTGCCACGGCGATAGCGGTTGCTGTAACGGCGACAGCTGTTCCTGTTGGCACCCCACTGGCATGGCCATCTACAACACCGCCAGAGGGTTATGCCATTATGCAGGGACAGACCTTCGACACCGAGAAGTACCCCAAAACCGCCGCTGCCTATCCATCCGGCAAGCTACCGGATATGCGCGGACAGACCATCAAAGGTGCTCCAGATGGGCGTGCGCTATTGAGTCTGGAGGCTGATGGTATTAAGTCGCACACACATACTGCAACTGCAGCAGCGACTGACCTGGGGACAAAATCGACCACATCATTCGATCATGGTAATAAGAGCACAACCTCCACAGACCTGGGCACGAAGACATCATCATCTTTTAATTACGGTACAAAGACCACGAACAGCGCTGGTATACATACCCATACATACGCCTTGCGGGATGGTGCAAACCAGACATCGAAAATCGCACCCAATAACGGTGATCATGGATGGGGTTCTGGCATAACATCAGGTGCAGGCGAACATACCCATACTGTTACTATCGGATCTCATACTCATATTGTCGCGATGGGTGCGCACGCACACACCGTTCCTATCGGGGCACATACCCACTCTGTGGTTATGGGAACACATACTCATACCGTAACAATTGCAGCTACAGGTAATGCAGAGAATACCGTTAAAAATATCGCATACAATTATATTGTGAGGCTTGCATAATGGCTTTTGAAATGTCCGATAAAGCGCAGACTATTAAGATTTTTAATTTACGCGCAGACACCAGTGAATTTATTGGTGCCGGTGATGCGTATATTGCACCGCATACGGGATTACCGGCTAACTGCACCGAAATAGCGCCACCGGCTATTCCCGCAGGCCAGGTAGCGATTTTCAATGATAAAGGACAAGCCTGGTCCCTGAGTGAAGACCATCGGGGTGAAACCGTATATGACACTTCATCCGGGCAGGCAGTATTTATTTCAGATATTGGTCCACTGCCAAAAAATACTGTCACTGCTGCCCCTGCAGGGCAGTATGAAAAATGGGATGGAAAAGCCTGGGTAAAAGATGACGAAGCGGAGAAGAATGCTCTGAAGGCCGAAGCAGCAGACAAGCAGCGACAGCTGATTACCGAAGCCCGAGCCGTTATAGGTGAATGGCAAACTGAGCTAATGTTGGGTTCTATCTCTGATGACAATAAAGTCAAACTGCAAAAATGGATTGACTATATTGAGGCACTAAAGCGCGTTGACCTCAGTGACCCCGCTTGGCCTGATATCCCTGCGGACTAACAAAAGGCAAGTATCGACCAGAAAAGAGACTGAGCATATTTGGCCGTCAGATATTGACGGCTTGTTTTATCCTATCTCGCTCGTTATGTTGCTACAATGTTGAGACTAATTCCCTGACTGATTGTTTTTTATTATTTGTTTGGGGCTGTCCTAGATAACTAAGATCATCTAGGATAGTGCCATGAGAAAAAGCAGACTCAGTCAGTACAAACAGGAACGGTTACTTGAACAGTTTATTGCAGGCTCCACAGCCCGTATTGCCGCAGAGCTGGTTGGTGTCCACAGGAACACTGCTGCATACTATTTTCACCGCCTCAGAGTGCTGATAGCCGAGCACGTAGATAGGCACTCCTGGTTTGATGGCGAGATTGAACTGGACGAAAGTTATTTTGGTGGTCGTCGTAAAGGTCAGCGTGGCAGAGGTGCTGCCGGAAAAGTGCCTGTTTTCGGGCTTCTCAAGCGTGGTGGTAAGGTGTATACCAAGGTCATACCCGATGCCAAATCACGCACATTACTGCCGATAATAGAGTCAAAAATTTACCCTGACAGCATCGTCTATACCGATAATTTTGCCAGTTATGATGTACTGGATGTGA
>NZ_MAYS01000593.1 GCF_001756855.1 Candidatus Erwinia dacicola
ATCCACTCCACGAACACGCTGGAGCGCCTGAATAAAGAGGTTAAGCGGCGTTCCGACGTGGTGGGTATTTTTCCCAACGAAGAGAGCATAACCCGGCTTCTGGGTGCGGTGCTGACGGAGCAGAACGAAGAATGGCTGTTGCAGAACCGCTACCTGCCGCAGCACAGCATGGCGGAGATAAAGCAGACCGCTGAAAACGATGTGATCGAGGCGCTGCCACTCAGCGCTTAACAGACATATTACCGGACCGGAAGGCTGGATCTGAATTTACACCACCTTGACGGACTCGACCATATTCTGGCTGAAGTAGGCATGAAGCCCGATGGCAGCCAGTCGGCACAGCTACTGGCGGCAATTAAGGCCATTGCAACAAGTATTGCGGCAGAGACCAGCGCCAGTATCCTGCCTGTCGGTGCCCCTATCACCTGGCCGTTGGATAATATTCCCGCAGGCTATGCCCTGATGCAGGGAGAGACGTTCGATAAAAGCAAATATCCGAAATTGGCAATGGCTTACCCATCAGGCATCATTCCTGATATGCGTGGCCAGACCATCAAAGGTAAATCTGATGAACGAGCCATACTCAGCAGAGAGGTGGGTGGCATTCAATCCCACACGCATTCAGCAACGGTGTCTAATACAGATTTAGGGTCAAAAGCCACGGACGTTTTTGATTATGGTAATAAAGGAACGGATGGGCAGGGAGAACATACCCACACCTGGGGTTCTGCAATGAGAAAGGAAGGTGGTGGCGATCAAAATGTCGGTAGCAATCTAGGTAATACATTTGGAACAACGTCTGCAGCGGGTCATCACGGACATACTGTTGCCATCGGCCCACATGCACATAATGTTCATATAGGTTCGCATGGACATGCTATCACCATCAATGCAACAGGAAACGTGGCAAACACAGTAGATAATATTGCGTTTAATTATATCGTGAGGCTGGCATAATGATTTTTGAAAAATCTGATAAACCACAAGTCATAACTGTTTACAATTTACGCGCTAATACAAAAGAAGGGGCTGTCCTAGATAACTAAGATCATCTAGGATAGTGCCATGAGAAAAAGCAGACTCAGTCAGTACAAACAGGAACGGTTACTTGAACAGTTTATTGCAGGCTCCACAGCCCGTATTGCCGCAGAGCTGGTTGGTGTCCACAGGAACACTGCTGCATACTATTTTCACCGCCTCAGAGTGCTGATAGCCGAGCACGTAGATAGGCACTCCTGGTTTGATGGCGAGATTGAACTGGACGAAAGTTATTTTGGTGGTCGTCGTAAAGGTCAGCGTGGCAGAGGTGCTGCCGGAAAAGTGCCTGTTTTCGGGCTTCTCAAGCGTGGTGGTAAGGTGTATACCAAGGTCATACCCGATGCCAAATCACGCACATTACTGCCGATAATAGAGTCAAAAATTTACCCTGACAGCATCGTCTATACCGATAATTTTGCCAGTTATGATGTACTGGATGTGA
>NZ_MAYS01000594.1 GCF_001756855.1 Candidatus Erwinia dacicola
TTCATCGAGATGCCATGAGCCAAAACCGGAAGGTTGACGCCAGTACCAGCGCCGCCGCTTTTCCATCTCAGGTGCAGAACGCTGAACCCATCGATAAATCGTGGTGTGATCGATATTTTACCCCTCGCTCAGCCAGCATCTCCTGCAGCTCACGATAACTGATGCCATATTTGCAGTACCAGCAGACGGCCCACAGGATAATATAACGCTCAAAATGTCGACCTTTAAATGGGTTCATGTGCTGCTCCTTCAACTAAACAGTGGCATCAGTTTACCATCGCCAGATCTTTGCAACAGTGCCCAGCAAAACTTATTTGAACAGGTCAGCCGAGACGGTCAGGTTGCCGCCGCTCTGGTTAGACCATTGACGGGTAACATGATAGTATTTTGCGCTTTTATCAATCGCCCGGCGGCCCACTTCTTGAGAGATCTCAGTCGGGGTGCTGAAGTGCCCGGTAAAGGTAATGCTGTCATACGGCTGCATCTGTGCGGCGGTGATAACATTCACTTCCTGCACGCTTTTACCGTCCGAGGTGGTTACGGTGTAACGATGACTGGCTGAGCTTTGCGTTTTAAAGAAACGTCCCACTTTACTACTTGCTGTTTCAGCAGAAGCCATACCCGGGATCTCGACCTGCCTCGCAGCCGTGCCACCGGCCGCCAGCGCAGCTTTACCGGCAGCAGAATCCGCAGGGATCAGGTCAGGCGACTGAACTTTGCGCTTCGGCGCATCGGCTTTATACACGTAGGCAGTAATGATCTGATTGCTGCCGCTGTTGGTATCAATCTGACGCACGATAAAGAATGACGCCGCACCTTTCTCTTTGGCGGCTTTGGTGATGGCATCATTGACATCAGGCTGGCTGCGGAAGAAACCGCTGGCGCTGACGGTGTCGTAAGGCTCAAGAGAGTAAGCTTCTGATTTGGTCAGTTCGCGTACGCCGTTAATAATACTGTTTTTATTTTTTGGCGCTTCGGGTGCATCGGTGTGATAAACGTCCGCCGTCACGCTCCAGTTACCGCCGTTGCTGTTGGTATCATTGATGCCCTGCACATAATAGGAAGCAGCGCCCATTGAATCAGCACGTTTAGAAACGGCATCGTTAGCATCGCCAATGGAATTGAAACGGTCATTGATGGTGATGCGGTCGAATGGCTTCAACGCCGCCGCTTTCTCCGGGGTCAGTTCCTTGGCCGCGTGGGTGCTCAATGCCGTCATCGACAAAAGAGCTGAGGCCAGAATGGTGTTTTTCAGCTTCATAAAAATTGATCCTTCGCCTTACGCAAAAATTGAGTACGAAAACGTGCTGGACTCTTGATGTGTAACAGATAAGCGCCCGATTATTACATGTAATAATGCGCGCTGTCTCAACGATTTTGTGTGCATTAACGCCGGCAATCACAGCAGCAACGCCGGTAAGCTCGCCAGTTTCGAAAATGCAGTCTTTGAGGCGGTAGGGGTGGCACTGTTGCAAAGATCTGGCGATGGTAAACTAGATGCCACTGTTTAGTTGAAGGAGCAGCACATGCCCCATTCCCACTCGAAACGCAACAAAACCGAGGGGGCTTATGCCGCCAGTAAGTGCGTTAAAAATACCTCGTTGGGGGAACGATAGCCCAGTGATTTTCTCCCGCGCGTGTTGAGTATGTGTTCGAGTTCAGCCATCTTGCGATGGCTCACCTGACTGAAGTCGGTTCCCTTGGGGTAAAAGCGCCGTATCAGACCGTTGGTATGCTCATTCAGGCCACGTTCCCAGGAATGGTATGGGCGTGCAAAGT
>NZ_MAYS01000595.1 GCF_001756855.1 Candidatus Erwinia dacicola
TTTGTTGCGTTTCAACTGGGAATGGGGCTGGTCGACCGTGCCAATACACTGCCAACTTATTTAAATTATTTTAAAAAGTAACTTTCAATGAGGAGCGCTGCCTTTGTCACTTGAAGATACCATAACTTTTGACGCCAGTCCGGCCAGACGCTTTGGCACGCGGGCGATATTTTTTGTCACCGGTATGGCGATGGGATTGTGGGCCGAGCTGGTGCCCTACGCCCAGCAGCGCACGCACGCGGAACCCGGCAATCTTGGATTACTTCTGCTGTGCCTTGGGGCCGGGTCGCTTATCGCGATGCTGGGTTCCGGGCACGTTATTGGTGCACTGGGCTGCCGTAAGGTGATTAGTGGATCGGTAGTATTGTATTGCCTGATGCTGCCCCTGCTGGCAACGCTCGGTGACATTAACCTGCTGGCGCTGAGCCTGTTTGTCTTCGGCATGGGCATCGGACTGGCTGACGTTGCCGTCAACGTTCAGGGGACGTTGGTAGAACAGGCGGCGGGCAAGCCTTTAATGTCCGGTTTTCACTGTCTATGGAGTGTCGGAGGGATAGCTGGCGCCGGTGGCGGTGCGCTGATGCTCGATGCGGGAATGTCGCCGCTGTTCAGTAGCTGGATCGCGATAGTGCTGATTATGCTGGTCTGCACGTTGGCCTTTCGCGGGTTGCTGACCTCACCGGGTAATGAACAGCAGTCGCAGGAAGGTGGAGCGGTGCGGCCAAACCTGCGCTTGATGCTAATGGCCGTCATGGCAATGATCTGCTTTATGGCTGAGGGCGCTATTCTCGACTGGGGTGGAATATTTATCACTAAGGATCGGGTTATAGCAATACAGCATGCCGGATGGGGATTCGCCGCCTTTGCGATTGCCATGTCCCTGATGCGCATGCTGGGTGACGCCGTAGTGAGCAGGCTGGGGCGCAAGAGAATATTAATTATCGGCGGCGGGCTGGGGATTGCAGGCTATCTGATCGCCGTGCTGCTGCCGTGTTGGCCGATGACGCTGTTAGGCTTTGCACTAGTGGGGATTGGCGCGGCGAACATTGTCCCGGTATTGATAACTCTAGCTGGGCAGGAGAAAAGCATGCCGGTCAACCGCTCGGTCGCGATGGTGGCGACGCTGGGCTATTTCGGTGTACTCGGCGGTCCAGCACTGATCGGTTGGATTGCGCATCTTGCTGATCTTTCTGTGGCATTTATGGTGGTTGCCGCGGCTTTTCTGCTTATCGTTTTCGGCGCTTTTCGCCTGAGATATTAGGCGGTGGCAGTGATATGGGAGCTCATACCCCCATAAATTTAGCTGTCCGTCGATTTGCTGAGCGCTTCCCAGCGGTCAATCTGCTGGGGCAATGCCCCATTCCCAGTTGAAACGGAACAAAGCGGAGGGGGCTTATGCCGCCAGTAAGTGCGTTGAAACACCTCATTGGGAGAATGATAGCCCAGAGATTTCCGCCCTCTGGTGTTGAGCGTGTGTTCGAGTTCAGCAATCTTACGATGACTGACCTGA
>NZ_MAYS01000596.1 GCF_001756855.1 Candidatus Erwinia dacicola
AAAGGGATAGTTCGTTCTGATATTCATGGTTGGGCGCTCTCAAAAGAGGCAATTCAATCTCCTAACCATCAAGATAGCGGTTCCAGCTGTCATCAACGGTGAACAGCAGTTTGGCGGGGCGGGAGATATACATGGTGCAGAATATGAAGAGGAGCTCCGTCTATGCAAAGTCGTCACGCTCGCTCTGTAAGAGCGCTACGTTCGATTTATTCAACAAAGCCCTCTTGTAAGGGTTTTATTTTATTGTCTGTGTGTTATTATTAGCTTTGTTGAATAATAGCTGATCATGCTGTTTTAATATGTCGGTTTTGGACGAAGATGCTAGCCATTCCAGCATGTATTACCGAACACTAGTTGCAACCTGCTGATTCCAATGTTATTGGTGATCGCTATTTTTATGGATTCGCAGCATAATCTCTATTTATTCAACAAAGCCATTATGCAGTTAATTCCACCCCCAAATTAATGAGGTTGTTTTGGATGTGAAAAACAATGAATTAGTTTCATCGCTAATATTAAATGAGTTAATTCAATATCGCCGTAGATTTACCAATTCTACGAAACCAATTAGTGAAGAAGAGTCTCAGGTGACTCAGGTTCAATTACCCAGAATCCGTGCCTTTATTGAAGAGGGTCGTCGCATTGAACTTATTCTACCGGCGTTTCCGGTGAAATCTCCCAATCCTTATAAGGTGTTAGGGATAAAACCAGATATGGCGGAGCGTTTGTCCCTGACCTTCCTTAATTCGCTATGTCAGCGTATTCAACTGTATTATCCGCCGGGTGCACATATCCGTATTTGCTCCGATGGGCATGTATTTGGCGATCTGATTGGGACTAGCGACGAAGCGATTAACATTTATCAGGATGAGATTGAAAGTTTACTTCATGAACTAGGGGCTGTTCATCTCAGCGTCTTTAATCTTAAGGATGTAGATAATATGGCGCCGCTTACTGCTGATTATGATTATCTTCGCCATCGGCTGGTTGAAGATTACGCCGAGTCAGAAGAAGACATTAAAGCGCAGCTCATGCAGAGCGAAGAAGGCTTGCAACTTTATCGTTCAATAACCCGCTTTCTCTATGAAGATAGCCTGCGCCCTGACTATACCGGTTCTAACGCGGCGTTACAGAAGGATGCTAAAAAGCGCGCATGTGGCGTTATTCAACGCAGTTGGGCGTGGGGCAACCTGCTTGCTGAGCAATTTCCTGATGCGATCCGTTTGTCCATTCATCCTCAACCTTCGGACAGCCTGAAGCTTGGTATTCATATGATGCCCACAAAGGACGATTGGTTGACGCCCTGGCATGGGGTTGCCGCCAATGTTAATGGGCAGTTTGTGCTGATGAAGAATGCTGATGCGCAGCAGTTGGAGGGGGAGATTGTCGAAATCCGTGGTACCCCCAGCCATTACTTAGTTAAATATCCTGATATGGCATAAGCGTACTTTTCTCGTCTTGTCACCCACACGGACATCAAGATTGTCATCTGATAAATATACATGATGGAAAATAGCATGAACTGTTGCATTGAGCCGCTTTCCCCTTTTGGTGTATTGCTGATGCCTGTTGAAACAGGACAAGGCATTGCCACATTGCCAATTGACACACTGCGTGTGCTTGCCCGAAAGCATCATCTTCTGGTACTACGTGGGTTTTCTTCCGGGTTTTCCGATCCTGAAACGTTGACCGAATATGCTGGTTACTGGGGGGAAATCATGATGTGGCCTTTCGGGGCGGTGCTTGACGTGAAAGAACATGCGGATACCAAGGATCATATCTTTGATAATAGCTATGTACCGCTGCACTGGGATGGCATGTACAAACCAACCATACCCGAGTTTCAACTGTTCCACTGCGTTTCTGCGCCGGGCCAGGATCAAGGCGGACGAACCACCTTTGTTGACACCACGCGTTTATTGGCAGAGGCCGATGCACAATTAGCCGATATGTGGCGCAGTGTTTCAATAACTTACCGTATTAAAGCCGTTGTGCATTACGGTGGAGAAGTTACTTCTCCATTGGTCATCCCTCATCCCAACGGTACCGGAGAGATCATGCGTTATAACGAGCCGCCGACCGAAGGGGAGCGTTTCCTTAATAAGCATGCGCTGGAATACCATAATGTCACGCCGGAAACGCAAAATGCATTTAGTCAGACGTTGCGGCGGCAACTGTACTCCCCCCGTTATTACTATGCGCATAAATGGTTTCAGGGTGATGTTGTCATATCCGACAACTTCTCGTTGCTGCATGGTCGCGAAGCCTTTACGACCCAATCTGCGCGTCACCTGCAACGGGTTCACATTCAGGGGACTCCGATTTGTGTGAATACCTGTATTGATATGTATGATTCATAGACAGCATACACGACCTAATCCCGTTTTCCGGTTCGGATTAAATGCAAATGAAAAATGCTCCCGGCCCGCAATAAGCCAGACGGGGGGTGGTTCCAGCTTAGGGCTGCGTATTCCGGTGAAGATGAACAGCCATTCTGGAGGAACGTGAACGCGTTATTTCTTAACGCGCTCTCAGTTCCCTTTATTAACTCCACTGCGCGAATTCAGATAATAAGTGCAACGCTCGGTCATGTAGATGGAGGGACGGTTAGCTACCGATAAACTATCCTGCTCTTCCGACTAAAGATGAGCGAGTAACTATGAAATATCAGCAGTGAACCGAAGGATTACGATACCAGATAGCTCTGTTGTGTGAAGACAAAGTTAGTCAGGCCGAGATTGGTCGCCGGTTAGGCGTCTGTAAGTCAACAGACTCGTGGGAACTGCGCCGTAATCGCTCTGTAGATGGCTACCAGTCTGCGGTAGCGCAGAAGCTCAGCACCAGCCGCCGCAAGGCTGCCGGC
>NZ_MAYS01000597.1 GCF_001756855.1 Candidatus Erwinia dacicola
AGAAGTTTACCCATAAAGCGATAGGCGGCTTTGGTGTGACGACGTGAAGACAGGTAAAAGTCAATGGTGCAGCCCCTGCTGTCGACGGCGCGGTACAGATAAGCCCAGCGTCCGTTGACCTTCACGTAGGTTTCATCGAGATGCCATGAGCCAAAACCGGAAGGTTGACGCCAGTACCAGCGCCGCCGCTTTTCCATTTCAGGTGCAGAACGCTGAACCCATCGATAAATCGTGGTGTGATCGACATTTACCCCTCGCTCCGCCAGCATCTCCTGCAGCTCACGATAACTGATGCCATATTTGCAGTACCAGCGGACGGCCCACAGGATAATATGACGCTCAAAATGTCGACCTTTAAATGGGTTCATGTGCTGCTCCTTCAACTAAACAGTGGCATCAGTTTACCATCGCCAGATCTTTGCAACAGTGCCGGAGATAACGCGCACCTTACCGCTCCGGATAAGCATTGCCAACGCAGCCTTCAGCAGTTCGTCCAGTTGCTCATGGAACGCGGCCTCATCAATAACGATGATGCCCTGACGGCCACGCAGGTTAGACGGGCGGCTGGAGAGCGCGACGACGCGGAAGCCGGAATCGGGAAACTTGATGGTATAAGTTTTGATGTGCTTGTCGTCTTCGTTCTCTTCCCAGAAACCTTCTTCAATTTCGCTCGCGGCGTAGTTGAAGACCCGCGTCCACATGGCGCAGGCCTGGATATACTCGACGGTCATGTCCTGGTTATAGGCAATGTAATAAACGTTCATGCCACCGGCAGGTGCTGAAGAGGCTGCGGTCAGCACGTTATCGGACGCCTCAGCCCAGGTAATACCGGTACGGCGGCTCTTTTCAATCACCTTGAGCGGAGAGGTATCTGCCACCCAGCGCTGCTGATAAGGCATCAGGGCGGCAGGTACATCCAGCGCCGAGGTATCTGGCAGGACGGGAGCAAGCTGACTCATAGGGCAATCCCCAGAATTTCACGTCGCAGCGCCTGTACCGCATCAGCAGACAGGCCACCCTTGCGGGCAATCTTCTCGGCGTTACCCGCCGCCAGCCGGGCGCGATCACGGACTTCGCTCTGAAACTTTTTCAGGTTGACGGAGGCGCGGGACAGCGTGGCCACGTTTTTTGCCACCTTGGACAGCAGCGCCACCCGCTCTTTGGGGTCGACATCACCTTCTTCCGCTTCCTGCAGCTGAACGATGCTCTCGAACAGCTCGGTCTGGATCAGGGCGATGACGGCTTCCGAACGCGCATCCTGATCGTCAACCGCACCTTCGGTCAGCATACGGGCCGCTTCGGTGGCCGCACGGATGGCACCATAGCGGCGTTCAATTTTCTGTCCATAGCGATGGATAGCAGATTTGCTGATGACGAAACCCTGCTGGCGCAGCAGGGACTCCAGCTCTGAGTAGCCACTGAAACCGGATTGGTCGAGTCCGTCAAGGTGGTGTAAATTCAGATCCAGCCTTCCGATCCGGTAATATGTCTGTTAAGCGCTGAGCTGGCCGCGCCTCGATCACATCGTTTTCAGCGGTCTGCTCTATCTCCGCCATGCTGTGCTGCGGCAGGTAGCAGTTCTGCAACAGCCATTCTTTGTTCTGCTCTGTCAGCACCGCACCCAGAAGCCGGGTTATGCTCTCTTCGTTGGGAAAGATACCCACCACGTGGGAACGCCGCTTCACCTCTTTATTCAGGCGCTCCAGCGTGTTCGTGGAGTGGAT
>NZ_MAYS01000598.1 GCF_001756855.1 Candidatus Erwinia dacicola
GCGCACAAATACAAACGCGGCGGAAACGAACACGTTGAGATACCGAACCATCTCGACCGCCAGTTCGCGGTTACCGGGCCGGACCAGGTCTGGTGCGGCGATGTGACTTATATCTGGACGGGTAAATGCTGGGCTTATCTGGCGGTGGTGCTGGACTTGTTTGCACGTAAACCGGTGGGCTGGGCCATGTCGACGTCACCGGACTCGGCACTGACGGTCAAAGCGTTGCAGATGGCCTGGGAGCTTCGGGGTAAGCCAACAGACGTGGCGTTCCACAGCGACCAGGGCAGCCCCTATACCAGCCGTAGATATCGGCAGGCGCTGTGGCGCTGTAGGATAAAGCAGAGTATGAGTCGACGGGGAAACTGCTGGGATAACGCCCCTATGGAGCGGTTCTTCCGGAGCCTGAAGACCGAATGGGTGCCGACGAAGGGCTATAACAGCTTCAGCGAAGCCCAGGGCGCGATAATCCGCTATATAACGGGATATTACAGCGCTATCAGGCCCCACTGGTATAACGGCAGTCTGACGCCCAACGAATCTGAGCGGCTGTACTACTTACAGTCTAATGCTGTGGCCAGTATTAGTTGACCACTACACATTAAAACCCGCCCTGGCAGGCTAAAAACTAGGGGAAAACCCACAGGAAGTAACATGAACAACTCTATGACAGGGACATCGCGGCAGGGCGGTGTCAGAACTATCTTCAACGTTACCAGCGGTAACTTCCTCGAAATGTACGACTTTATGGTGTTTGGCTACTACGCTACCGCCATTGCAAAAACCTTTTTCCCCGGAGATGACCCGTTTGCCTCACTGATGCTAACGCTGATGACCTTTGGTGCCGGTTTCCTGATGCGGCCGCTAGGGGCGATTATCCTCGGCTCTTACATTGACCGCCACGGCCGCCGTAAAGGGCTGCTGCTGACGTTGGGACTGATGGCAATCGGTACGCTGACCATTGCGGTGGTGCCCGGCTATGCCACGCTCGGCATGGCGGCTTCGGTGCTGATCCTGCTGGGCCGACTGCTGCAGGGCTTCTCAGCCGGGGTGGAGCTCGGTGGGGTTTCCGTCTATCTCTCTGAGATCGCGCCTAAAGGTAAGAAAGGCTTCTACGTCAGCTGGCAGTCCGGTAGCCAGCAGATTGCGGTGATCTTTGCCGCGCTGCTCGGCCTGCTGCTCAACCATCTATTGTCAAAAGAAGCCGTTACCCACTGGGGCTGGCGTATTCCGTTTGTGATTGGCTGCCTGATCGTGCCGTTCCTGTTCTGGATCCGTCGCATGCTGGAGGAAACCGAAGCATTCAGCCAGCGTAAACACCACCCGAGCATGGGGCAGATTATTCGTTCGGTTGGCCGTAACTGGGCGCTGGTGCTGGCGAGCATGCTGATGGTGGTTACCACCACGGTGATGTTCTATATGATCACCGCGTTTACGCCGACCTTTGGCAAAACGGTGCTGATGATGAGCGACAAAGAAAGCTTCTTTGTCACCCTGTGCATTGGTATTTCCAACTTGTTCTGGCTGCCGGTGATGGGGTCGCTCTCTGACCGCTATGGCCGCCGTCCGCTGCTGCTGATCTCTACCATCCTGATGATTATTACCGCATGGCCGGTGCTGTACTGGCTGGTCGGTTCACCGAACTTTGCCCATTTGCTGGAAGCCGATCTGTGGCTCTCATTCCTGTACGGTAGCTATAACGGCTCAATGGTGGTGTATCTGGCGGAGGTGATGCCTGCGGAGGTGCGTGCTACCGGTTTCTCGCTGGCCTATAGCCTAGCAACAGCGCTATTCGGCGGCTTTACTCCTGCGGTGTGCAGCTATCTAATCCATGTGACGGGGGATAAAGCGATGCCGGGCGTTTGGCTGACGTTTGCCGCGGTGTGCGGATTAATAGGCACGTTGATTATCAAGCGACTGAAGTAACCCTTGCCGGGATAATTTGGGATGGTACTACATAATTCAGGTAACGGTAAGACACCACGATTTTCTTCCAAGCCGATAAGTCCGTCGATTACGAAACGCTGATGGGCGTGATGGATAAACTGCGTCAGGCGGGATATCTGAAGATTGGTTTGATGGGGGAAACCGCCGGGAAATAATTCGTCTGTACACGATCATTTTTTTGATCGGCCCACGTCTTTCTTACCTTCGGTCTGTTTGGTCAGCGCATCGACCATAAAGATAATCAGCAGCACTAGCATGACGTCGATAAACGGCGTCACGTTGATTTCATGCATTTCACCGTTGCTATCAAGATCTTCGTTTAATTGCATTGCCATAGTGCTTAACCTACCACGCAGTTTCTGTGTGGGCTGAACGCGCGAACCGCTGGCAGCGAGGTCAAGTCGCGGCTCTGCAGCAGAGCCTGGGCGGCCAAGTCACCGAGAGAAGCTTTGTAGCTGCCAATAATGCGGGCAAAGACGTTTATAGATAACCACTGCAGGGATAGCAGCAATCAGACTGACCGCCGTCGCCAGCAGCGCTTCGGCAATATCCGGCGCAACCACGGCGAGGTTAGTGGTCTGCGTATGAGCGAAGCCAATAAAGCTGTTCATAATACCCCACACGGTACCGAACAGACCGACGAACGGCGCGATAGCCCCGATGGTGTCAAGGAAGCCGTTACCGTGACCGGCATGACGGCTGATGGCCGCGACGCGGCGCTCAAGGCAGAAACCGGTACGCTCTTTAATACCGTTGTTGTCATCAGAACCTGCAGAGACCTCCAACTCGTTTTCCGCTTCTTTTACCAGTAGCGTGCTGAGGCTAAAGCCTTTGAAACCGGCACAAGTCTGGCTGGCCTCTTCCAGCGAACGCACGTTGGCCAACGCCATCTGCTCGCGCTTAAGGCGCTTGCGTGCCACGCTGAGTTCGATACTTTTGCCGAAGAAAATGGCCCAAGTGATAACCGATGCCAACAGGAGGCCTGTCATCACCGCTTTAACCACGATGTCTGCATGCTGGTACATGCCCCAGACGGAGAGGTCTATCTGCATCAAATTATTTGTCACGCAGTGTCTCCAACGTCTAATAGCCGATAACGGAAAATTCAGTGCGCATCATACCAAAACAGTCGGGGATTAATACTAGTTCTCATTACTATTTACAACTTAACGGACATTTTTGCATATTTTTTCATCTCCCGCGCTGCGCTGTCGCAGCGATAATGAATTTTCATCACTTATCCGCAGGCTGCATACCGCACGGCAGGCTGGCGTGTTAACGTTGAAACAGGGCAAAAGATCATACAGGTATTTCATGAGCAGCAAAAAAATTGAAACGGCGCTGATCGCTGCCGGACGCACTAAACGCTACACGCAAGGCTCGGTTAACCCGGTTATCCAGCGCGCGTCTTCACTGGTGTTTGATAGCGTGGCCGATAAAAAACGCGCCACCACCTGGCGTGCCGACGGCGAACTATTTTATGGGCGCCGTGGCACCCTCACCCACTTCTCACTGCAGGAGGCACTGACCGAGCTGGAAGGCGGCGCGGGCTGTGCGCTCTATCCCTGTGGCGCAGCGGCGGTGGCCAACGCTATCCTCGCCTTTGTCTCAGCGGGCAATAACGTGCTGATGAGCGGCAGCGTGTACGAGCCGACCCAGGATTTTTGCACAAAAATCCTCAGTAAAATGAATGTCTCTACCACCTGGTTCGATCACAGCGCGGGCAGCGAAATCGCAGAGCTGGTGCAGCCCAATACGCGGGTGGTGTTCCTCGAATCCCCGGCGTCGATTACCATGGAAGTGCAGGACGTTCCGGCCATTGTCGCCGCGATCCGCAGTAAAGCGCCGGATGCGATCATCATGATCGATAACACTTGGGGTGCCGGGATCCTGTTCCGCGCGCTGGACTTCGGCGTGGACATCTCGATCCAGGCCGGAACTAAATATCTGATCGGCCATTCGGACGCAATGATCGGCACCGCCGTCGCCAACGAACGCTGCTGGGCGCAGCTGCGCGAGAATTCCTACCTGATGGGCCAGATGATCGATGCCGACACCGCCTATATGACCAGCCGCGGCCTGCGCACGTTGGCGGTGCGTCTGCGTCAGCATGAAGAGAGCAGCATTCGCGTCGCCAACTGGCTGGTCGCACGCCCGGAAGTGGCGGTGGTTAATCACCCGGTGCTGCCTCAGTGCAAGGGCCATCAGTTCTGGCAGCGCGATTTCAGCGGCAGCAGCGGTCTGTTCTCCTTTGTACTGAAGGCTAAGCTGAGCCGCGAGCAGCTGGCGCACTACCTCGACAACTTCAGCCATTTCAGCATGGCCTACTCGTGGGGCGGCTATGAGTCGCTGATTCTGGCGAACCAGCCGGAAGAGCTGGCGGCGATCCGTCCGGCGGGCGGCATTGATTTCAGCGGCACGCTGGTGCGCCTGCATATCGGGCTGGAAAACGTCGACGATCTGATTGACGACCTTGCTGCCGGGTTTGAACGGTTAGGCCAGTAATGCCCTAAAGTTTCAACAAATGGCACTGTTGCAAAG
>NZ_MAYS01000599.1 GCF_001756855.1 Candidatus Erwinia dacicola
CAGCTGGCACGAGGTCGCGGCCCAGCTGGAAAAGAACTTCCCGGCAGTCACAGAGATGATGGACGAAGCGGAGGCGGAGGGGCTGGCGTACTTCGGGTTCCCGGGAGCGCACCGGGTGAAAATCCACTCCACGAACACGCTGGAGCGCCTGAATAAAGAGGTGAAGCGGCGTTCCGACGTGGTGGGTATTTTTCCCAACGAAGAGAGCATAACCCGGCTTCTGGGTGCGGTGCTGACGGAGCAGAACGAAGAATGGCTGTTGCAGAACCGCTACCTGCCGCAGCACAGCATGGCGGAGATAGAGCAGACCGCTGAAAACGATGTGATCGAGGCGCTGCCACTCAGCGCTTAACAGACATATTACCGGACCGGAAGGCTGGATCTGAATTTACACCACCTTGACGGACTCGACCTTTCAGACGGTGACCCGCTATGAAATATGTCTATATGGTAATGGATAGCCGCGCGCAGTTCGATATAGACAGCGCCGCCATTCTGGAATGCTGCGGCGATAAACAACCCTCCTGGCGCACTCTGCGCAGAGACTGGGGCGCTCAGGGCGCAGTTCTGGTCCGCTTCCGTCTGGTTAACAGCGATATGGCTACCGACCCAGAGATTGTTGGCGTCATCAACTGAGGTAACCCCTATGTCATTTAAATATCGGGACAGTCCGCTTTATTACCGGACTGCGCGGGAGGCTTTGCGCCTTGAGCAGTCCGGTGAGTATGACCGGGCGGCAAAGGTCTGGTCCAAAGCCAATCGCGAATCACGTAACGAACTGAATCAGGACTGGAGCGAACGCCGGTCTGATTTTTGTCTGATGCAGAACATGCGCGAAAAGCGTAAGGCGGTAGACGAGTGAAAACAGTAATCCGTGTGCTTCTTTGGGTTGGCGGAATTTCGCTGTTTGCTCTGCTGGTTTGTTTCGCCGGTGAGCACGACCGCGAAGATTGCGAGGTTCGCATTGCCAAAGAACTGAGCACTACAGCTGTATACATCAACGGTCATTGCATGGTCAAAGGCTACGGTCGTTTCGACGGGAGATAGCGTTATGGCCTATGAACGTGAAAGCCTTATCGAAAAGCACCTCATCGCCGAAGTGAAAAAGGCTGGCGGGGTCGCCTTTAAGTTCGTGTCACCCGGCCGCCGCTCAGTACCGGATCGCATTGTCCTGCTACCCGGTGGCCGCCTCGTTTTCGTTGAATGCAAAGCACCCGGCAAACCACCACGCGCCGACCAGCTGCGCGAGCACGCACGGCTCCGCGCGCTGGGCTTTACCGTGGTGGTGTTGGATAGCAAAAATTTGGAAGGGATATTGTGATTAAACACCCTAAACGCCTTTATGAATGGAATGGCGCGACCGTGGCGCTTAAGAGCGAAACGGCTAATGGCTGGGCAAAGCTGGACAAAGCTGGAGCCGTTCGCCCATTCCCAGGACGAAATACAGCGCGCCCTGGCCGACGTGACTATCTCCCTCGATGCCACCGACTGGTTCGACATCAAATAGCCCATCCATAACGTGATCCGCGTGGACATGCCGCCGAAAGCCCGCCAGCAGTATCGCGAAATGGAAAAGGAAATGTTCCTCGAGCTGAACGGCGAAGGCATCGAAGCGCCGAACGCCGCGGCAAAGACGGTGAAGTGTCTGCAAATTGCCAGCGGTGCGGTGTACACCGACGACGCCGGGAGCTGGTCTGAACTGCACGACGCAAAGCTGCAGGCGCTGGACAGTATTCTCACCGAAGCAGCTGGCGCGCCGGTACTGGTGGCCTACCACTGGAAACACGATCTCGAGCGGCTGCTTAAAGCATTCCCTCGCGGTCGCCACCTCGACCAGGACCCACAGACGCTGCGCGACTGGAACGCCGGAAAAATCCCTGTGCTGTTCGCACACCAATATGCAGGACGGCGGCAACATACTGGTGTTTTTCTCGCACTGGTGGGACCTGGAACAGTACCAGCAAATTATCGAACGCATCGGGCCAACCCGGCAGATTCAGGCCGGACACAACCGCCCGGTGTTCATTCACCACATTATCGCTGCCGACACTATGGACGAAATGGTGATGGAGCGGCGCAACTCAAAACGAACAGTGCAGGACATCCTGCTCGATGCCATGAAAAAGAGAGGCGTACTATGATTACTGACTTTATGACCGAAAATGAAGTCTCTAAGTTACTGCAGAAAAAACGAACCGCCTTGTACAACCTGCGCAAAAAACACGGTTTTCCTGAACCGGTGCTTACTCATCCGTCGCGCTACAGTCGCCAGGCTGTTGAAAAATGGATTAACGAAGGAGGTGTTAACCGAGCTGTTTAACGTGCCAGAAAATCTTATCAGCATACAGTTCGTACGCTTCTTTCTGCTCTGGCAACCAATCGTGTTTATTATACACCGCCATCACTCCCCCCAGCTCATGCCCCAGCATCTTTTCGGTGACATGGGGCATAACCCCTTCCCCAGATAAATTCGTTACCAGTGAGCGCCGGAAGTCGTGCGTTCGCCACTCCGGTATCTCGATCTTTTCCCTCAGCTTTTTCATGTACAAATTTGCCGATGAACGATCAATCGCTTTATCCAGTTCCTGGCCGGGGAATAGCACATCATGCCCCGCATTAAGCAGCCGTTCGATATACGGTTTCGCCTGGTCGAAGATCGGACGGCGAATGATGTTCCCCATCTTTGAATGCTCTTTTGGCGTCGTCCATATCAGGTCTTCCATGTTGAACTCGCTGGCCGTCGCGAGGCGCAGTTCGGAAAGGCTGGCACCCCATAGCAACAGCAGCTGGTGCAGCACTTTGTTGGATGAAACTATTTTCGAGTTCTCCAGCGCGATCCAGACCTTTGCCAGTTCCGTATAGGTAAGGACGCGGCTACCCTCATCCGGTTTTTTACCGATATTCTTTACGCTGAGTTTGAGCAATTCGCATGATGGAATTAGCTGGCGACTGATACACCAGTTAACGACGGAACGCAGTTGCAGGAGAAGCACGCGCACCTTTTTCTTGTTGAGACTTTCTTGTTTATCAAAAAAACGTACCCAGGCCGAAACCGGAATATTGGCTACAGGCGCGTCCTCGAACTGTGTGTACATAGTGTTGTACACAACCGATTTATACAGGGTCTGCGTGTTGGGCTTCAGGTCAGCGACATACTTATCCCACCACTGATCCAGGCATTCTTTTAATGTCAGTTCACCGTCGCTACGGGCAAAATAGTTTTTGGGGTTAACCCCCTTCATGTACAATGCGCGCATCTCGCCGACGATCACGCGGGCTTCTTTGAGTGACATTGACGGATAACGTCCGACGGTAAGGCGCACAGGCTTACCATTCCAGCGGTAACGATACTGGAAAGAGATTGTGCCCGTAGGGGTAACCCTCGCGCTCAGTCCGTCGCCGTCGGTGATTTCCGCCGGGCCGGAATATGGCTTACCGTGAAGGCCGCGCAGTTTAGTGTCGCTCAGTACCAATGCTTTATATCCTGTACACAAATTTATAAGGAATTCTGTACTCATTGTGTACGCATTGGCAAGTGAACAAAGCCTGTTTTAACGTAAAACAAGAAAGCCGAATGTGAACAAAAACGCACTTAAATCTTGATGTTAAACCACTAAAGGCGGTACTATCTGCAAATCGGTGAACAAAAAAATTAATCACCAACAAAGTCCCCTTAGTTAAATGGATATAACGAGCCCCTCCTAAGGGCTAGTTGCAGGTTCGATTCCTGCAGGGGACACCATTTCTTAGTTCGCCTCCGTTCGCTCAGGTTCCTCCCCAACCCTTTATCATCCATATAAACAGCATTTGTCGTCCGCTGACGTTCGCATGAGATCGTTGACTGCCAGATTCTTTTGCGGGCATATTGTGGGCACACTGCAAAATGATCACGGATTTATGCCCACATGCTTACGGTAAAGCAAATCGACTCAGCTAAACCTGCGGAAAAATCATATCGCCTCGCAGTGGCAGGAGGGCTTTTGGCCGAGTCCGTCAAGGTGGTGTAAATTCAGATCCAGCCTTCCGGTCCGGTAATATGTCTGTTAAGCGCTGAGTGGCAGCGCCTCGATTACATCGTTTTCAGCGGGCTGCTCTATCTCCGCCATGCTGTGCGGCGGCAGGTAGCAGTTCTGCAACAGCCATTCTTCGTTCTGCTCCGTCAGCACCGCACCCAGAAGCCGGGTTATGCTCTCTTCGTTGGGGAAAATACCCACCACGTGGGAACGCCGCTTCACCTC
>NZ_MAYS01000600.1 GCF_001756855.1 Candidatus Erwinia dacicola
CGGTGGATATGACAGTGAAACCGTGCAGGACGTCATGCTGGGTGCAGTGGAGCGTCGCTTCGGTAACAGCCTGCCGACATCCCCCGTTGAGTGGCTGACCGACAACGGTTCAGCCTCCCGTTCTTATCAGACGCGTCAGTTCGCCAGAAGGGTAGGACTGGAGCCTAAACATACGGCGGTACGTAGCCCGGAAAGCAACGGGATGGCGGAGAGCTTCGTGAAAACGATAAAGCGCGATTACATCAGCATCATGCCGAAGCCCGACGGGTTAACAGCGGTAAAGAACCTTGCGGAGGCCTTCGAACATTACAACGCATGGCATCCGCACAGTGCACTGGGGTATCGTTCGCCACGGGAATATCTACGGCGGCAAACCAGTAATAGGTTAAGTGATAAAAAGTGTATGGAAATATAGGGGCCAATCCAAAGAGGAAGCATCAGACCGGAATGTTGCCTGATGGCTCCATACACCAAATTTGACAACAACTCTCCTGTAAGTGATCCGCACGGTCAGAGTGAAAAAAGGCCTGTATCCGATACGACTATATCGTTGAAGCCCCTGAGCCATCACGTCCCATCGATCGCGGTATCGCCGGGCACCGGTTCAGACGCTGGCGGGGAACGTGCGGAGCAGTAGTCACCAACTGCTGTACTGTACTCGCTGATAGGGATCTGCTGGCTGAACGGTTTGGATCCGGAGACGTGGCTGCGCTATGTCTTGGGACATAGCCAAGACTGACCGGTAAACCGGGTCCGCGATCTGCTGCCGTGGAAAACCGATCTCGTATCTGCATAAGCGTCAATACGGTCCGCATGTGACGCTTACGCATGTCCTGATTTCAGCGTGACATTAACGAGCTCGATTCGTGGACGATGGTACGCAGCTCATCTTTACTCAGTGCGCCGCTGATAGTACCGTCGCTTTTGATACGGACCATGCGCATCAGAATGCGCGTAATGATATTAAGCAGCCACACCAGCGGCATCATGACGATCTGCAACGGCCCCAGCAATATGCTGCTCGGGAAAGCGACTTTCTCCGGGTAGAGCACGGCAATAGTTTTTGGCAGCACCTCTGAGAACACCGGCACCAAGAAGGTCAGAATATCCCTGGCAATTGCCACCCCGGCATCACCGTACAGGCGCATACCGACGATAGTCGCCAGCGCTGAGGCCAGACATTATAGACAAACCAAACGAGTATAGACAGCACGGCTTTATCAATGTTCTCACGACTGAACAGATCCGGTAAGTAGAGCAGACCGGTGCAGAGCACCAGCACCAGCGTCAGCAGCACCACGCCAGTTGCAGAGCATACAGCGCGGCGATAATCAGGGTGGCGTAGGCGAAAAGGGCGAAACAAATATGCACCATCATTCCCGGGGTGGTTTCCAAGTGAGTGATAAAGGCATTAGAAACGAAAGTCGCAAAAGCTAGGTTAATCAACACGAAGCTGTAGACTATCGGTAGCAGGATCCAGCCACATGTTGACCAAGTTGTTGCCAATCAGCATCAGCCTTATCAGGCGATCCGGGCAGCGCAGTAATTTTTCGACCTGACGTGCGGCGCGGTTACCGTTTTTAGCAAGATGGCACAGCTTGTAGCGATTGAGCGTCATCATTCCGGTTTCGGAGCCTGAGAAGTACGCCGATACCAGAATCATGATGACCAGCGTAATAATCAGGGTCGTAGTTGAAACGTGTTCAAAGAAAGGTTTTTGCTTTGGAAATTCAGGAAGTTAATAAATGCTGCAGCATGCGGTTACCAAAATAAGCCATGGTGAGCAAAAATGCCCCGCCGCAGTTGAACCAGACGACGCGGCGTCCACGCCAGCCTTCATAGTAGTGGCCCCACAGCAGTACTATATAGACAAACCAAGCGAGTATAGACAGCACGGCTTTATCAACGTTCTTACGACTGAACAGATCCGGTAAGTAGAACAGACCGGTGCAGAGTACCAGCGTCAGCAGCACCACGCCAATTTGCGTAATATGGAACATTTTGCGTTCTATGGTCATCAGCGGCGGAATGTCCGTGCTAAACGCCAGTTTCTTGTTCTTCAGCAGCCAGTCAATCCATGCCAGTTGCAAAGCGTACAGCGCGGCGATAATCAGGGTGGCGTAGGCGAAAAGGGCGAGGCCAATATGCACCATCATTCCCGGGGTGGTTTCCAAGTGAGTGATAAAAACATTGGGAACGAAAGTCGCAAAAGCCAGGTTAATCAACACGAAGCTGTAGACTATCGGTAGCAGGATCCAGCCACGATTACGTGAGGCGATAATGGTCATAATCGCGCAGATCAGCAGACTCACCAGTGAACTGATGTTCAGCAGGCTGAGGTTCTGCCCGCCATCAGGCCCAAATATGCGCTGCTCAAGCGCCACGGCGTGAAACACCAGCGCTGCCACGGCGGATAGCACCGCCAGACGGCGCCATGTGCTGTTCTTACGCAGCAGGCTGGGAACGATCAGGGCAAGGCTGAATGAGTAGGCGAGTAGCGCCAGAATCGCAAATACGGACATAGATCTCGTTAGTTACCGACAAGACTTAGAAAAAACCAGTATAGCGTCTGAGATGGCTGGCTCCAAACGATCTCAACTCATTATGACTGAGATCGCTGCGTCATTATGTTATACTCCGCGCCATTGAGTGGAGTGTCGCCGAGGCGGCCTCTCATTACGTTGAGCGAGAGACGATGTTTGATAATTTAACCAACAGACTGTCGAAAAGCCTGCGCAATATCAGTGGCCGCGGGCGGCTGACAGAAGATAATATTAAGGACGCGCTGCGCGAAGTGCGCTTGGCATTGCTGGAAGCGGACGTTGCGCTGCCGGTAGTGCGTGAATTTATCGGACTCGTCAAAGCGCGCGCCGTCGGTCACGAAGTGAACAAAAGCCTGACCCCGGGTCAGGAGTTCGTGAAGATCGTTAAAAACGAACTGGTTGCTGCAATGGGCGAGGAGAACAACACTCTGAACTTGGCGGCGCAGCCACCAGCCGTGGTGCTGCTGGTGGGCCTGCAGGGTGCGGGTAAAACCACCAGCGTCGGTAAGCTCGGTAAATTCCTGCGTGAAAAGCACAAGAAGAAAGTGCTGGTTGTCTCTGCCGACTTTTATCGCCCGGCGGCGATCAAACAGCTGGAAACCTTGGCCGAGCAGGTTGGCGTCGACTTCTGTCCGTCAGACCTCAGCCAGAATCCGGTCGACATCGTTAAAAATGCATTACAGCAGGCTAAGCTGAAATTCTACGACGTGCTGCTGGTGGATACCGCAGGTCGTTTGCACGTCGATGAAGCGATGATGGACGAAATTAAGCAGGTTCATGCCGCGATTAATCCGGTAGAAACACTGTTTGTGGTCGATGCCATGACCGGTCAGGATGCCGCGAATACCTCGAAGGCGTTTAACGAAGCGCTGCCGCTGACCGGCGTGGTTCTGACTAAAGTCGACGGTGATGCCCGCGGCGGCGCTATACTGTCGATTCGTTACATTATAGGTAAACCGATTAAATTCATGGGTGTCGGTGAAAAAAACGAAGCTCTTGAGCCGTTCTACCCAGAGCGTATCGCCTCACGTATCCTCGGCATGGGCGACATGCTGTCGCTGATCGAAGATATCGAAAGCAAAGTAGACCGCACTCAGGCCGAGAAGCTGACCAGCAAGCTAAAGAAGGGCAACGGGTTCGACCTCAACGACTTCCTCGACCAGCTGAAGCAGATGCGCAATATGGGCGGCATGGCCAGCCTGATGGGAAAACTGCCGGGTATGGGACAACTGCCGGACAACGTTAAATCGCAGATGGACGATAAAGTGCTGGTGCGTATGGAAGCGATGATCAACTCCATGACGCGCAAAGAGCGTGAAAAGCCAGAGATTATCAAAGGCTCACGCAAGCGCCGTATCGCGACAGGTTCAGGCATGCAGGTGCAGGATGTTAACCGCTTATTAAAGCAGTTTGACGATATGCAGCGCATGATGAAAAAGATAAAGAAAGGTGGCATGGCGAAAATGATGAGCGGCATGAAGGGTATGATGCCGCCAGGTTTCCTAGGCCGTTAAGCAAGCTAGAAAATGGGTGCCGCAGCAATGCTACTGGCTCAGGCAAATTAGATTGCTTTTTGCACCGAAATGAGTAAAATTTTCGGGATTTTTATATTGCACACGGGCCCCGTTCCCTCAATGGAGCCCGGTTGTTTTATTAACTAAAGAGGATGTTATGGTAACAATTCGTTTGGCACGTCACGGCGCTAAAAAGCGTCCATTTTATCAGGTAATCGTAACCGACAGCCGTAATGCTCGCAACGGTCGCTTCATCGAGCGCGTTGGCTTCTTCAACCCGATCGCTTCAGGTCAGGCTGAGCCACTGCGTCTGGATCTGGACCGCATTGAGCACTGGGTTAGCCAAGGCGCTACTCTGTCTGATCGCGTTAACGCGCTGATCAGACAAGCTAAGAAAGCGGCTTAATCTATCACGGTGGTCAAGATGAGCAAACAACTCACCGCCCAGCCTCCCGCTAACCCGTTAATTCTGGGAAACATGGGCTCGGCCTGCGGTATTCGTGGTTGGCTCAAAGTGTTTTCCTCCACCGAAGACGCTGAAAGCATTTTTCACTATCAGCCGTGGTTTATCCAACGTGCGGGTCAATGGCAGCTTGTCGAGCTGGAAGGCTGGAAGCGCCACAATCAGGACATGATCATCAAAGTCAAAGGCATTGACGATCGTGATACTGCGGGTCTGCTGACTAATTGCGAAATTGTCGTAGATTCAGAGCAACTGCCGGAACTGGAAAGCGGCGACTATTACTGGAAAGACCTGATGGGCTGCCAGGTAGTCACTACCGAAGGTTATGAGCTGGGTAAAGTCATCGATATGATGGAAACCGGTTCAAACGACGTTCTCGTCGTTAAGGCCAACCTGAAGGATGCATTTGGTGCGCAGGAGCGGTTAATTCCGTTTCTCGATGAACAGGTTATCAAAAATGTCGATCTCACTACTTGCACCATCAAAGTAGATTGGGATCTTGGTTTTTGAGCTCCGAACAAAACGGTAATACTCTGCTGCAAAGAATGTGGATTGGCGTAATCAGCTTGTTTCCTGAAATGTTTCGCGCAATTACCGATTACGGAGTAACTGGCCGGGCAGTAAAAAATGGCCTGCTCAGCATTCAGAGCTGGAGTCCTCGTGACTTTGCTCATGATCGGCACTGTACCGTGGATGAACGTCCTTACGGCGGCGGGCCGGGGATGCTAATGATGGTTCAACCCTTACGGGATGCCATCCACGCAGCAAAAGCGGCGGCAGGAGAAGGCGCAAAGGTGATTTATCTGTCACCTCAGGGGCGTAAACTCGATCAAGATGGGGTTTGCGAGCTGGCGACCAACCACAAGTTAATTCTGGTGTGTGGTCGTTATGAAGGGATTGATGAGCGCGTAATCAAAACCGAGATTAATGAAGAATGGTCGATTGGAGATTACGTACTCAGCGGTGGCGAGCTGCCAGCGATGACGCTGATTGACTCGGTTTCTAGGTTTATTCCGGGAGTGCTGGGGAAACAGGCATCAGCCGGTGAGGACTCGTTCTCGGAGGGTTTGCTGGATTGCCCACACTACACCCGCCCTGAAGTGTTAGAAGGGATGGAGGTACCGCCAGTTCTGCTGTCGGGCAACCATGCTGATATTCGCCGGTGGCGCCTGAAACAGTCACTGGGCCGTACTTGGCTTAGAAGACCTGAACTTCTGGAAAACCTGGCTCTGACTGAAGAGCAAGCAAAGTTGCTCGCCGAGTTCCAATGGGAACATTGGCAGGCAACAAAACATGATACGGCTGGAAAGGCATAGCGCCATCCGCCTTAACTATCAGTTTACCCAGGATAAGAGTTTTAATTATGAGCAACATTATTAAGCAGATCGAACAAGAACAGATGAAACAGGACGTATCTTCATTCCGTCCGGGTGATTCCGTTGAAGTGAAAGTATGGGTCGTTGAAGGTGCTAAAAAGCGTCTGCAGGCATTCGAGGGCGTGGTTATCGCTATTCGTAACCGCGGTCTGCACTCTGCATTCGTTGTTCGCAAAATTTCTAACGGCGAAGGTGTTGAGCGTGTATTCCAGACTCACTCCCCAGTAATCGACTCGATCACTGTGAAACGTCGTGGCGCTGTGCGTAAAGCCAAACTGTACTACCTGCGCGAGCGTACTGGTAAGTCTGCACGTATCAAAGAACGTCTGGGCGCTAAAGCGGCCCCTTAATAGTTAATAGCAAACAAAGGGCTGGCCTGCGGGCTTGCCCTTTGTTTATCTGCAATACCCCCCGATATCCCCGCGAAATTTTCTGCCTGCCGTGCCCGCCAAAACGAAATAAAAAGCCGTTCCCTGCTGATATTTAACCGGATATGTAAAAATTAGCGCGTATGTTTGATAGAACCCTAACCTTTGCAAGAACGACATTCGCTATGCGTTTTATGCCCAGCCTTTCAATCAGTGTGTCGATGAAAATCGGCGGTGCCCTGACCTCTTACGCTGATGATGACCTGCGTGAAAGGATTAGACGGAGATATCATGGTTGGTGAAGTAATCTTCTTTCGCTCTTCAGTGGGTCGAGTCCGTCAAAGTGGTGTAAATTCACTTACAGCCTTCCGGTCCG
>NZ_MAYS01000601.1 GCF_001756855.1 Candidatus Erwinia dacicola
TTATCTAGGACAGCCCCCGAGTTTATTGCCGACGCTTCCGTCGCCGGGACGCTGCCGGATTATGTGCAACGGGCCGCCGATATCGCCAACGCCCGCAAGGGTGCCACCCGCACCGGGGTCAGCGTGCCAACGCTTCAGCGCTGGCTGTCAGCCTGGATGGCGGCAGATACGGTTGGTGAACGTATGGCGTTGCTGGCACCGGGTAAGGTCAGCAAAAAAGAGGTGTTCCAGTATTCATGGATGCCGGATTTTATGCGCTTCTGGCGCGATACCAACAAACCCACCGTCATGATGGCATACGAGAAGTTTGCGAAGTGGTGGGTTGAACAGTACGGAGACAACGAGATCATGTTATCCATGCTACCGAAGGTAGATACAGTGCGCTATGCACTGGACAAGCTGCCCGTTGCCAAGCGCGAGCGCGGACGTGCAACCGGCACCGACTACAAGAAACATCTGCCGTTCGTGCGCCGCGACTGGTCTGTTATTCCGGTTAACGGCGTGTGGGTCGGTGATGGCCACGGCATGAAGATGGAAGTGATTAACCCCGAAACGGGCAAGCCGTTCCGGCCTGAGATTACGCTGGTGATTGACGCTCGTACCCGCGTGGTGGTGGGCTGGAGTCTGGCCATGTCCGAAAGTCGGGTTGCCGTAGGCGACGCCATCCGTAACGCAGTATCACGTTATGGCGTACCGCTGATGTATTACTCCGATAACGGTGGCGGTGAGAAAAACGCCGTATTTGATGCCGATATTACCGGTATTTTCTCCCGCCTCGGTATTGAGCACCCCACCGGTATTCCCGGTAATCCACAGGGGCGCGGTATTATCGAACGTCTTAACCAGGAAATACCGAAGCGTGCCGCGATGGCCTTTGGCTCCTGGGTGGGTAAATCTGGTGACCGGGAAGCGCAACGTAAGTACCGCAAGGCGGTGGATTCAGCGGTCATATGCGCTGGAAAAAGGTAAGCCCCTGAATGAAGTACAGGCCTCTGCCATGCGCAAGGTGCCGACGATGGAGCAGCTGGTTGCAGAGATTGAGCGGCAGATAGAGCGGCATAATAATCGCCCCCACAGCAGCCTGCCGGAGCGTAACAACGGGCAGCACTGCTCTCCGCTGGCCTACCGTAATCACGTTATTAAGCAGGAAAATGAAGAAATTCAGTTTCTGACCAATTCTGAACTGCATGAAATGTTCAGATCTGAGCAGATTTGTATAGCGCGACGCGGCGAAATTAAGCTGTTTAAAAATATCTATTTCAGCACCGAACTGGCCAGTGTCGAAGGCGAAGAGGTACGTGTCTGTTTTGATATTCATGACCCCCACAGCGTTATCGTGCGGCGTATGGACGGCACCTGGATATGTGACGCCATCTGGAACGGCAACAAAGTCGATGCCTTCCCGAAAGCCCGTATCGAGCAGCTTAAAGAGAAGCGCGTCAAACGTAGCGTAAGGAACCTGGAAGACAAGGTGCGTCGCAAGCAGGAAGAGCTGCGGCCAGCGCTGGAACAGCGGCCTGAGATTGACGTTACGATGTTTGCTCCGCAACGGAATAACAGCGAGCCTGAAAAGGTTTATTTATTTGAATCGGAATTTGAAAGCGATTTAAAGAAAGCCAGTAATCATCAATAAGGTTATTTAAATGAACATTAAAGATAAATTAATCCACTTACTGGAGGGGACTGGCTACACCCAAAAAAAGGTGGCCACTAAAACGGGTCTGAGTACAGCGGTTATTTCTCAGTATCTGAAAGGTGTCTATAACGGCAATATCAGTAATGTCGAGTCGGCTATCGCTGACTTTATCAGCCGCGAGGAAGAACGCGCCCGCCGCCGTGAAGTTAAAGAGTCCTTTGTTCAGACTCAACTGGCCGGACTGGCGCTGGGCTTAATCAGTAATACCCATATGGACAGCGATATCGGTGTTATTTATGGCCCGGCAGGCATGGGAAAAACTATGGCACTGAAGTGCTATGTGGAGATGAATAAGGGCGCGATCCTGATTGAGGCTAACCCTGGCTATACCGCGAAAGTTCTGTTGCAGGAGCTGTGCGCCCGCCTCGGCGTGAAGAAGACCGGCAATATCCATGAGTTAAGCGAGGAGTGCATACAGGCGCTGACGGGCACCGGCTGGGTTGTCCTGGTGGATGAAGCCGAGCTGCTGCCCTACCGGGCGCTGGAAGTCCTGCGCCGCATCCACGACCGTTCTGGCGTCGCCATCGTGCTGGCGGGCATGCCACGTCTGCTGATTAACCTCAAAGGCTCTCGCGGTGAGTTTGCGCAGCTCTACAGCCGCGTAGGCATGGCGTTAGACCTTGAGGCCCACAAGGGCAAGTCCGAGGTCGAAGACTTCAATACCATCCTCGCCAGTCTGCTGCCGGATGATGGTGAGAATGTTGTTGCCGCTCCGGGTGTTGCCGAAGCGTTTCTCAAATATTCAACGGGTAATTACCGTCGCATGTTCAAGCTGGCGCGGGGTGTGGTTCGTGCCAGCGCTATCGGTAATCAGGGTATCAGCGTCAAGTTAATTGAAACTTACGCGCAGCTGTTAATTCATTAATTTAGGAGAAATAAAATGGAAAAGCATTTAGTACATCGTGGTCGCGTAAATTTTGAGGGTAATGAATATTACGCCATTTTATTAAACGGTATTGAAGGTAGGCATGTTGAAGTCATTCAAGACGAGAAGCCCGGCGAGTTGCTTTATGTTTTCCTTAACGGATGCCTGTTCTGCGTAGCTGTTCGTGTGCAAAGACCAAAAGATCTTCCTTCAAGGCCGATGGTCAAGGGGCGACTGGAGCGAGAAATTCACCAGACAATACGCAGTATTGACCGGTTGCGAGTTGCTACAGCTGGGTTAGGTGGCTACAAAACACGCGAGGAGGTTGTTTCTGTCATTCGACGACTTAAACGTGACCTGGGTAAGCTGGCTAATGTTCTGGATGATAAATCTCAGAGTGGAGGCCATTAATTATGCAAAAACAGACTGTTAACTGCCTTCACTCACGCGCCAGAGCTGAAATATATACTCATGGTGGTCGCGTCTGTGGCTGGCACCGCAGGTTACCTGTTGTTTATGCCGTACCTCCACTGAGTGGCCCGGTATGGCCTGTTGTCAAAATGGTTGAAGTGATCCGTGGGGTGCGCAAAGTCACCCGTACATCAAATATCGACGGTTGTACCGTTATCTGGAGGTAGTAATGGCAATTACGATGCAAATAATTATTGAGCAGGATGAAAAAGGCGTAGGTACTCGTATTGAGGCCAGCGGCCCCTGTACCGAGCTTGAGGCCGCACTGGCCGCTTTTATCCACCAGTCGATTATAGCGGCGCTGGAAACGAAAGAAGGTTTTAAACATTTAAAAACCACAGTTTGTGAAACAAAAGAAATAACACAATCAATTAACGGAGAAAATAAAAATGTCCACTAATACCGCGAATAAAGATGCTGATATTAAAGTACCAGATGGTTTCTGGATGGATGCACGCGGTGCGCTTATTCCTGAGTCTGTAATTAAACCCGTCGATAAAGAACGCGATGCGCTGGTTAAAGCGCTTGTTGAACGAGCAAAGCCGCTACAGGAAGCTCTGCGCAAGTTTAAAGAAGATGCATTTGCCGATATTCAGGCGCTATTTGCCGATATTCAGGCGCTGATTGACCTTTCCGCAGAGCAGTACGGCGCTAAAGTTGGCGGCAGAAAAGGTAATGTCACAATGTACACCTTCGACGGGCGCTTCAAGGTACAACGTGCCATGCAGGAGCATATCGCTTTTGATGAGCGTATTCAGGCGGCTAAAGCGCTTATTGATGCCTGCGTGGCCGAGTGGACGCAGGATGCGCGACCAGAGCTGCTGGCCATCATTGATCGCGCCTTTTCCACCGATAAAGAGGGGGAAATTAACCCCGGACGTGTTCTGCAACTGCGCCGTCATGAAATCACCGACCCGCGCTGGCTGGAGGCCATGAATGCGCTCTCTGAGGCGGTTCAGGTGGTGGGCAGCAAGAGTTATATTCGACTTTATGAACATATCGGCGACACAGACCAGTACCGCCCAATCTCACTGGACGTGGCGGGAGTCTGATACATGAATATGAAAACTGAGAACGCAGCACGTAATAACTATGGGCTGTACGCTGTGGGCGCTGGCCGCGCAGAGCGTAACGGAGAATGGGGTAAGGCTGCTGAACTGTGGCAGTTTGCCCTGAGCCATGCCCGCACCAGCCATTGTCGCCAGTGGGCTGAGGCTCGTATCGCTTATTGTTCAAATGCTGCTGCACGTGGCTGGGGCGGGGTAAATGAAAGCTAAGGCTTTTAATCAGGCGCATGCGGTAGGAAGTCATTTTATATACCAGCCATGCAGAGTGCTCAGGGGCGGTTATCCGGTCAGAACCAGAGATAAAGCGCGGGATTTTAAATGTGGCTGTATTGTTGAAATAGACCGCGCGCCTTATTTTGTTAAAACAGAAACATTGACGCCTGCGAGCTGAGTTTAAACCGAAATTAATCATCGTTTAATTATGGCGTAAACCGTCAGGTGACCACTTACGCCTGAAACAGGGTAATTCATATGAAGATAGTTAATTACGAGTTCGCCGAATTTATTCAGGATTTAACGTCCTGGCACGAGCAAAAAGTCGCCGACCTGCAGCTCGTCCTGGCTAAATCTGATGCATCCATATCTTTAGGTAACGGGCTACCAGATATTGAGGCCGGTAGCGAAAAAGCAAAGGGTGTGCGTATTGGTATTATTTTGGCATTGAGTGTATTGGGTGAGTTGCCATTTTCATTTGATGAGGATGATGACGATGGCGATAACTAAACCGCAATGGGCTGGTATCGAAAATACGCTTAAATCCGGTACCCCTGTGCGCTTCCTGTATGAGGGGCATGAAATTGACGTAATGAAAATTCGCACCAGCGAAACAAAAATGGCCTACATCGTCGCTGAGGGTGGCCATGCACTGGTGGGTTTTCTGAAAAAGGATGATAAAGCTTACAACCCGCTTTCTGAGGTATTTCTTCGTAAGAAGCTGGTTAACCCCCATGCGCGACTGGCTCGCTCTATTGCTAAAGAGCGTGGTGGTAAAACTTATCTGAAGCGTAAAGAAAACCGGTATATGACCGAAAAGACACTGGAGGTCACAGAGACGCTCTTCTCGACCGCTCGGACTGTTGTGACGCATTTTCGCAAAATTAAGGGGCTGGAACTTTCTGCTGATTCATTTTCAACCCTGTATCCTGTCGCGGGAGGTGATAATGCTTAATGTTACCGGTGCGCTGTACCAGCAGCCTGGAAAGCGCCACGAATACCACCTTAGCGACGGTAGCTCCGTCGTTGAGTGCCCGCCTCTACCAGTATCTTCACGCTGGCAGTTCTGGGACAACATGAATCACCGGATATACAAAAAAGGCCTCCAGTCAGAAATGAAAGCAGCTGTTGATTACCATAAGAAAAAATGGGGGTGTAAGTGAAGGTCTATATAGCTGGCCCTATGAGCGGTTATGACCAGTTCAACCGTCCGGCCTTCCATGCAGCAGAGCGTAATCTTATTCAGAAGACATTTATCGTGCTTAACCCGGCGATGTTGCCTGACGGGCTATCTCAGGCTCAGTACATGGACATTTGCCTTGCCATGCTGCGATGTGCTGACGCGGTGTATATGTTGGCAGGCTGGGAAGAATCAGCCGGAGCGAGGGCTGAGTATGCACTGGCTCAGAAATTGGCACTGAAGGTATTTTTCCAGGATGAGAAGGACGTAAATAATGGCTAAAGTGACATATCTTGAGGAGTTGAATAAAGCCTGGCGTAGCGAATACAGTGTTCGTCGTGACCGTTGTCATTCCACGTATAAAAATAGCGATAAAAACCGCTGGATTGAGGTCTGTAATGCGCATAATCGCCGTGTTATGCGTAAAGCTCGCCGTTCGGTTGATAAGTCCAATAAGCTTGGTTGCCGGAGAACGGTGCGAGGTATGTGCGCGTTTCTCAATGAGATCCAGATGTGGTCGACAATATGCCGCCATAACCGCAAGGTGACATCCGTACAGGAGAAAAGTCATGAGTAAGATGACGTTTGTGGTCGATTTTCCTGATGGTCAGGAGCCTACTGTCAGCGCGGCTACCGATATATTGGGCGGGAAACTGGTATCAGCAGCGTTCGCTGACATAGCTGAGCGCTATGACCTAACCATGGCTGCTCGTCTCGCACTTCAGTGCGGTATCCGCTGGGATCGTGTTCTGCACAACTTGGTATGTGATAATGATTGGGACTATCTGGACACCCGACCAAATGCAGGTGCGATCATCGTACCTTCCGATCGGGTCGAAGAGGTGCGGGAGCTGGTGAAAGAATTGGTGCCTGTATGGTTTAGTATCGACGTTCGGGCCACAAAGTAAGTCCATTATCTCCGTCCATAAAAGCCCCGGCAGCATTGCTGCGGGGCTTCTTACTTTTTATTTATCGGTTTTTTCCAGTTCATCCCAAGAGCTAATCAGGGGGCTATTCTCCTGAGTCTGTGATTTTTCTTTTATTTTTGATTTTAAGATGTCTTTTTCGATATATGGCACAACAAGATTACATTCATCAATCGACATGAATGGGTCTTTACCCATGAGCAACCTGATACTGTTTCGGCCTTCCTCATATCTGGCGCTCAAAAAAAGATATGTTTCAATATTTTCCTTAACAAATTGCGGCTTAGATTTCAATATCCCTTCCACAGCATCGCTATTGAAACGATCTCTTGAGGTAATATCAAGGAGCCTACTCTTGATTTTTTCATCATCAATAGCTAGACCGTTATCAACAATGCATTGATAAACCTTTCCTTTTTTATAATATATATTTGAAGTTGTTGGATCTTTTGACGCAGCGAATGCTGTGGCAGCAACCAGCAGAGCAAGGCAGGCTAGCGAGAAATTCTTTACGTTCACGTTACATCTCCATTCATGTGTAAAATTCTAACAACACCTATCATGATATAGTTTTTTTACCTACCATAGACCATATTGTAGGTATCTTCGTTGACTTTTTTATGTTGTCGTGATCCAATTAATCCGTTAAAACTGTTCGCCACAATTTGAAACTGGCTCAAGCCCCGCCCTGTGCGGGGCTTTTTCGTTTAAATTCCCGGAGATTTTCCCATGACCAACTATGCCAAACTCGGCGAGTACACCGCCTATAAAAAACAGGCGCAGGACGCGGCAGATCGTCGTCGCCTCAGTCTTGCCATGCTGGAACGTAAAGCCGGTGATCTGAAAAATTTGTGCGCCGTCTCTATTGATGTGCAGGAATTGACTACTCTCCAGCAGGATGCTGTCAGGGCTGAAGAGGAGATGCGAGCCGCAGTCGAAGCAGCTAATCAGGCCGCACCACTGTGCGGTGAGCAGAAGATTGATCTCAAGCTCCTTATGGACATCTGACGATCACGGGATACCCATGAAAGCAAATCTGATCCGCATTATCCACACTGGCAAATCATCCCTCGGCTGGGATGATGACACCTATCGCGATGTGCTGGCCCGCCAGACTGGCAAGCGTTCCGCGAGCGACTGTTCCCTCTCCGAGCTGGAAAAAGTAGTGCTGTATATGCGCACTCAGGGCTTTGCGCCGTCTTCCCGTGGTCGCCGTCCCCGTGTTGCAACGGGCCGTAAAGCCATGCTAGGCAAGATTGAGGCCATGCTGGCGGAGGCGAGTCGCCCGTGGAGTTATCTGGATGGTATCGTGGAGCGCATGCTGGGCGAGGCTAAGCCGGTAGAGTGGCTGAATGACGATCAGGTGCGTAAGCTGATGCAAATGCTGATTGTTGACGCGAAGCGTCACGGGAGGCTGTAGTATGCGCGAGTTTGACCTTAAATCCCTCGAAGAACTGCTGCCGGATACCGCCCGCCAGATAGCCGATGTGATTGGCTTTCCTGCCACACAGCGTCTGATTGAGCGCTTTGGCGGTGCCTGTTTCCCGGTCGGTCGTGGTCTGCGCGACACTGGTGAGCGCCGTCTGGCCATGTTGCGTGACGTTATCGGCGACGAGAATACCCGCCAGCTGGTTAAGCGTTTCGGCGGTGACAGTTCGCTGGTGATCCCCCGCTGCGCCGACGCGCTGCGCGAGTGGCGCAACCGCTGTTTTCTCGCCGAGGTTGACAGCATGCTGGCCGATGGCGAATCATTGCGCATGGCGCTCACGGTACTCGGCCCTAAATTCGGCATCGGTAATACCCGTGCCTGGGCCATTGTGGCAAGCCGCCGTCAGGCAACCTCTCCCCCGGCACAGGGGGCACTGTTCTGATGGCATACCGCTTCACCCCCGTATCATGCCCTGAGTTACGCCTCCCATCACAATAACCCTCACAAACTTTGTGAGGGTTTTTTTATGTCTTCTTTCCGCTTCAGTCAGCGCAGCGAGTCCCGCCTGCAGGGTGTTCACCCTGACCTGGTGAAAGTGACCCGCCGTGCGCTGGAACTGTCTCCCGTTGATTTTGGTATTACCGAAGGCCTCCGCTCTCAGGAACGCCAGAAACAGATGGTCGCTTAGGGCAGCAGCCAGACCATGAACAGCCGCCACCTTACGGGTCATGCGGTGGACGTGGTGGCGTATGTCGGTAGTGATATTTCGTGGAACATGCCGCTCTATCAGCAGATTGCGCAGGCGTTTAAACAGGCTTCAGCAGAGCTGTCCATCCCCGTTGAGTGGGGTGGCGACTGGAAAACGCTGAAGGATGGTCCGCACTTCCAGCTTCCCTTTGCGCAATATCCGGCAACAGCCGCGTGATGTTCCGGGGGATCGTACTGATGGCACTCCTTAACCGCCTGGGCGAACTTGTCACCAACCCGCAGGGACGCTTGTCCACTACCGATGCCGCCACGATGGTAGCGCTGGTTGTCAGCTCGCTGGCTCTGCTCATCTGTGTCGTGATGGACAGGCAACCCGATGCCGCGCTGGGCCTATATCTCGGTGCCTGGGTAACGCATGCAGGCGTGCAGGTTCACCAGAAGCTGAAGGTGCCTGTTGCTCAGCCAGCGGGAGGCAAGGATGAACAGCGTAGTTAAATGGCTTTTAACCCGTCTTTTACCCGGCGTCGTGCTTTGCGCGGCGCTGGCCGGAGCGGGATGGTGGCTGCATAGCACCGGCTATGACTCCGGCCACAAGGATGCGAAAGCAGACGGCGATATGGCGCTGGCCAATAAGAAAAAAGCCCGTGCGGATGAACGCCAGCAACTGGCAGAGGCCGGGCAGCAAGCCCTACTGCAGGCAAGGGATGGCGAGCGCCAGCAGCGTGAACGGGCTGACCGGCTCGCCCTGCAGCTGGCTGATAAAGAATTTGAGCTGAAGCAGACCAGCAGTCTGCTGCAGCTGAATATCAGTAAGGTGGTCAGCGATGACAATCAGGACAAGCAGACTTCTGGCTGTGGTTATAACGGGATTGGGCCTCACAGCCTGCAGCTCTACACCAAAGCCCTCGGATACGCCGGTGGTGGTCACGCCCGCGCCGGTGATAGTTCAGGACAGTAAATCCCCACGCGCGATGGTCACGGTGGCCCCGATGCCACCCGCGCCCGGCGCGTATGCCGGTGGCTCACAGGGGCTACCCCCGGATGCACTGTTGCGACATGCCACCGACTACGGCGCCTGGTGTCAGACGAACGCCGCGAAACTTCACGCCCTTGAGGCATTTTTCTGGCCCGTGCCGGATAAGGACAAATAGAAATGGACGCAAACCCTCTCGCTGATTTCTGGCAAACCAGCTTTGCTGGGGGTGTTTTCATTCGGTTTTACCTTCTGGATCAAAACCCTCCACTCAACGATTAACCGGTTGTGGGAAGAGAATCGCCAGATGTACACGGTGTTTCAGCTCAAATCCGATGCCCTGCGCGATCAGGAGCAGATTATGGCCATGCTCTCGGAAATTAAGCAGTCGATTGAGCGTATGAATGACCGTATAGACCGCCGAACTGATGCCACGGGGGGCCGCTGATGGCGCACCCGAAAGCGGTCAGGGATGCCGTCAGGCGCGATTACATCGCCCAGGGGATCGCCCCCGAAGTGCTGGGGCCGATGCACGGGGTCAGTGTGGCGTCAGTTATCCGCTGGCGTCGTGAGTCGCGGGAGAACGGCGACGACTGGGACAAGCCTGGCGTGCCGGAGGATATC
>NZ_MAYS01000602.1 GCF_001756855.1 Candidatus Erwinia dacicola
GCAGCGGCCACGCGCTCAAGGATATAGGGCTTGAACGGGTCAAGCTTGCAGGGTCTGGGTGCGCGAGGCTTGTAGCGGATATCCGCTACGGGCAGCGGGCTACGGATATATCTGCGAACGGTCTCACGAGAGCATGAAAGCTGGCGCGCGATGGCGCGTATCGACATGCCCTGACGGTGTAAAACACTCATCTCCACTCTGGTCTCCAATGTCATCATTGGCAGTGCCTTAAAACTGCCATTTTTACCCTGGGTGGGTCAGATTTACATCGGCAGGTGGGCCAGTTTTACATCGGTAGCGACAGTGATTGAAAGATGACCAACTTCAAACTACCGCAAAGCCAGCGTCGAAAGCTAAGAATAAGTTTCATCTGCTAATCTTCCACCTCTGAGTGGCGATATTGACTGCCTGCGGCGCAGCCGTATGGCGTCATATTCTGGGGGGCAGGGGATAGTCATTATTACGAATTTGAATTACATTAGCGCCCATCAATCTGCCCAACAGGAGCATGGTGTGAATCCTGCACTTTTAGACCTCTCTGGATATATTAAATTTTTCGTTGGCCTGTTCGCCTTGGTCAACCCGGTGGGGATAATTCCTGTTTTTATCAGCATGACCAGCTATCAGGTTCCGGCAGCGCGTAATAAAACCAATCTGACCGCCAACCTGTCCGTGGCGATCATCCTCTGGACGGCGCTGTTCCTTGGCGACGGCATTCTGCACATCTTCGGGATCTCTATCGACTCATTTCGTATTGCGGGCGGCATTCTGGTGGTCACCATTGCGATGTCGATGATCAGCGGCAAACTCGGCGAAGATAAGCAGAATAAGCAGGAGAAGTCAGAAACGGCTAACCGGGAGAGCATGGGAGTCGTACCGCTGGCGCTGCCGTTGATGGCGGGACCGGGAGCGATCAGCTCGACGATTGTCTGGAGTACGCGCTACCACAGCTGGCAAAACCTGCTGGGCTTTAGCGTGGCGATTGCGCTGTTTGCCTTCTGCTGCTGGCTCTGCTTTCGTGCTGCACCGTTAATGGTCAGAGTGCTGGGGCAGACTGGCATTAACGTCGTGACCCGTATTATGGGGTTATTATTGATGGCGTTAGGCATTGAGTTTATGGTGACCGGGATAAAAACGTTGTTCCCAGGGCTGGTCAACTAGCCTGTTTTAATTCTGAAATAATCATATTAAAGCGTATATTCTGCTCTTATTTATTTCTGCATTCGCCCGCTGCATCATTAGAGGTCAATTACCCGTGCAGGTGCATTATTATAGTGCAATTATTCATATCGCTTAATTGAAAACACCGATTATTAATGTAATTAGGCTTTATTGAATAATAGGTAATAAT
>NZ_MAYS01000603.1 GCF_001756855.1 Candidatus Erwinia dacicola
GTGATTTTATCTGGGGCTGGTCAATGGTCACTTTGTTGCGTTTCGACTGGGATATGAGCCTCCCGGCCTTCTTTTTTTAATTCATCAGCAGCGAAAGCTTAACCACCAGCCAGCTTGATCTTAAAACCTTTGGCTTCAAGCAGCGTTTTCAACAGGTTGCGCTTATTTCCTTGGATCTCGATAATGCCATTCTTTAGCGCACCGCCGCAGCCGCATTTCTTTTTTAGGTCGGCGGCCAGCTTTATCAGCTGTGCATCATCAAGGTCAATTCCGCTAATCAGACAGACGCTTTTGCCCTTACGGTTGTTGGGCTGGCGCTGGATCCGCACAATGCCGTCGCCTTTTGGCCGCTGCACCACCGCTTTCGGTTCATCGATGCGCCCGCTCTCCGTGGAGTAAACCAGACGGCTGTTATCATCGGCCATTATGCCCCCTACAATTCGCTGAGAATGTTACGCAGCGTCGCCGCTGGGTCGCTGGACTGGGTAATCGGACGACCGATCACCATATAGTCGCCGCCAGCCTGCAACGCCTGCTGGGGCATCATGATACGGCGCTGATCGCCTGCATCGCTGTCTGCCGGGCGAATGCCAGGCGTCACCAGACAGAACTGCTGGCCAATAACCTGCTTGAAGTGACTGGCTTCCTGAGCCGAACAGACCACGCCGTCCAGACCACACTGGTGGGTCAGGCGCGCCAGACGCTCAGCCTGCTCTGCCGGCGACAGCTCAATGCCAAGGCCGCGCAGGTCATCAGCATCCATGCTGGTCAATACGGTTACGGCAATCAGCAGCGGCGCATCTTTCCCCATTGGCAGCAGCGCTTTACGCGCTGCGCTCATCATCCGCGCCCCGCCGCTGGCGTGCACGTTTACCATCCACACGCCGAGATCGGCTGCGGCTGCAACCGCATGCGAGGTAGTGTTAGGGATATCGTGGAATTTAAGGTCGAGAAACACGTCGAATCCGCGCTGCTGGAGGTTGCGCACCAGCTGCGGACCAAACAGGGTAAACATCTCTTTGCCGACTTTTAAGCGGCAGCTGCTTGGCTCAATTTGATCAACAAACGCCATTGCTCGATTGAGATCGGCATAATCTAACGCGACCACAATCGGTGAGCAGGTAACCTGAGGTGAAAGCATGGATATACTCTCTTTAATTGGTACAATTGGTGCACCTGACGGCGCAAACGATAAACGGAAAGCGGCTTTATTGAATAATAGGTAATCATGCTTTTAATATGCCAGTTTTGGACGAAGATGCTAGCCAGTCCAGCACGTATTACCGAACACTGGTTGGATTTTATGTTACGGATGCTCGCTGTTTTTATGGGGTCGCAGCATAATCTTTATTTATTCAGCAAAGCCCTGTTAAGGGTAAAAAAAGGGGGACGTGGATCAGTCCTGTTCAGCCACTATCCTGGTGAGAGCATGCCGCAAGATCAAAGTTTCAAATCTGAGTTTTTCCTGCGCTATACCCCAGATTGGACCAGTTTTTAATTAAGATTGCAGGTAAATATGAAGAGTAAATGGCGGTGTTTTTCAAGTTTTATAGTGGTTTGCTTGCTGGCAACCTGTGACGCGCCTCAGCCATCGAAAGGTCCTGATGGTATGATGCTCGAAGGGCGCACTATGGGAACATTCTGGAGGGTTAGCCTGGCCG
>NZ_MAYS01000604.1 GCF_001756855.1 Candidatus Erwinia dacicola
ATGCTGGGCTTATCTGGCGGTGGTGCTGGACTTGTTTGCACGTAAACCGGTGGGCTGGGCCATGTCGACGTCACCGGACTCGGCACTGACGGTCAAAGCGTTGCAGATGGCCTGGAAACTTCGGGGTAAGCCAACAGACGTGGCGTTCCACAGCGACCAGGGCAGCCCCTATACCAGCCGTAGATATCGGCAGGCGCTGTGGCGCTGTAGGATAAAGCAGAGTATGAGTCGACGGGGAAACTGCTGGGATAACGCCCCTATGGAGCGGTTCTTCCGGAGCCTGAAGACCGAATGGGTGCCGACGAAGGGCTATAACAGCTTCAGCGAAGCCCAGGGCGCGATAATCCGCTATATAACGGGATATTACAGCGCTATCAGGCCCCACTGGTATAACGGCAGTCTGACGCCCAACGAATCTGAGCGGCTGTACTACTTACAGTCTAATGCTGTGGCCAGTATTAGTTGACCACTACAATAGAAGCCGCATGCTGGGCTCACGCACGCCGAAAAATCCACGACGTCTATATCAGTACTCAGACAGCCACAGCAGAAGAAGCCCTGAAACGTATCGGTGAACTGTACGCGGTAGAAGAGAAAATACGCGGCCTCCCGGTAACAGAGCGGCTTGCAGCTAGGCAGTCCCGGAGTAAGCCGTTGTTGACATCCCTGCATGTGTAGTTGGTGGAGAAAAGCGCAACGTTGTCGAAAAAATCCCGGCTGGGCGAAGCGTTCGCTTATGCCCTGAACCAGTGGGATGCGCTGTGCTACTACTGCGATAATGGCCTAGCAGAGCCTGATAACAACGTGGCAGAACGCGCGCTACGAGCCGTCTGCCTTGGTAAGAAAAATTACATCTTCTTCGGCAGCGACCATGGCGGTGAGCGCAGAGCCCTGCTATATGGCCTTATCGGAACGTGCAAGCTCAATGGTATCGATCCGGAAGCCTACCTTCGCCATATTCTGAGCGTACTACCGGAGTGGCCCAGCAACAAAATGGCGGAACTGCTGCCATGGAACGTAGATCTCACCACGAATTTGTTCAACCCAGAACTGAGGCTCAACAGGCTATGCGTGCCCTGCATCGGGTCAGGGAATCCCTGATGAGATTAAGACAACGAACCAGATGCATGCTTTTTACTGGAATTTGGTATCAGTATGCCCGTCGGCATTGCCGTTATAAGACGGCTTTCAACGGTGTTGGCTGATAATGAACTTCCAGCCTATCTTGCGCGATTACTGATGCGTTTACATGCGCATTATCTTTATCTGACAGAGTAGATCACTAAACTGGAAACAGAGCTGGAGCAGGAACTGGGCCATGATAAAATAGGACAGCACCTTCAGACTATACCGGGTATAGGGCCAATAACCGCCAGCGTTTTATCTTCTCAGTTGGGCGATGGTAAGCAATATGCCAGCAGCCGGGATTTCGCTACTTCAACCGGACTGCTACCACGCCAGTACAACACGGGCTGCAGAAATACACTTTTAGGCATAAGTAAACGCGGAGATAAAAACCTGCAACGCTTGCTGGTTCAGTGTACCAGGGGGTTTATCCAGAGAATCGAGCATCAGTCAGGAAGTCTGGTTGAATGGATAAAAACTCAGCTTGAACGAAAGCACTCGAATGTAGTGGCCTGTGCCCTAGCGAACAAGATAGCTCGAATAGCGTGGGCAATAACGACCCGGCAAACCGTGTTTGAAAGGTAACGGTAACGCAGTTTACCTGACGGGTTAATCGTTAATAAAGTAGTTCCCTATCTGGTTTTGCGAAGACTGATTATTGATGACATGAACGGCGTATCGACCTAGTGAAAAGCTAACATAAAAAATGGCTCTCTGAAGCCGTGCGGTTTTTTAGGCTTATCAGATGCGGAACTCATCGTGGTGCGGGCATCCTTGTCCATAGTGACGTGACACCGGATAGATTTAAGCAAGCCCACCATTATTAATCAAAAATCAGTGTTGCAAAAATGGTGGGAACCATAGATTTTCTATACTTTGGTTTTCTCGGGGAACTCGCACAAATCTTCAATTAGGCAGGAGCCGCAGCGCGGTTTGCGCGCAATGCAGATATAGCGACCGTGCAGGACAAACCAGTGGTGGAAGTCGATCTTAAACTCCTTTGGCACCACCTTGAGTAGCTTCTCTTCCATCTGTTCCACGTTCTTACACGGCGCGAAGCGCGTGCGGTTACAGACGCGGAAAATATGGGTATCGACGGCAATGGTCGGCCAGCCAAAGGCGGTATTGAGCACCACATTGGCAGTCTTGCGCCCGACGCCCGGCAGCGCTTCCAGCGCCTCGCGGCTCTCCGGCACCTCGCCACCGTGCTGCTCGACCAGAATGCAGCAGGTTTTGATCACGTTCTCGGCCTTGCTGTTAAACAGGCCGATGGTCTTGATGTACTCCTTCACCCCGTCTACCCCCAGCACCAGAATCGCCGCAGGCGTATTGGCTACCGGGTAAAGTTCTGCCATCGCTTTATTCACGCTGACGTCGGTGGCCTGCGCGGAGAGCAGCACTGCAATCAGCAGTTCAAACGGAGAGGTGAAGTTAAGTTCGGTGGTGGGATGAGGATTATAGTCCCGCAGCCGCACGAGAATCTGGTGACGCTTGTCCTTATTCACTGCGCATTTTTCCCTTCCGGCATAGCAGCACTCTCCTGTTCTGCTTTCAGCGCGGCGCGCTGCTTCATTTTGTTGTCGATCAGGTACTTGGCGGCCAACAGCATGCCAAGACCGATAAACGCGCCGGGTGGCAGCATCGCCAGCAGCATTGGCGAATCAAAATGCACCACTTCAATGCGCATCGTCTTTGCCCACGGGCCAAGCAGCTGATCGGCACCGTTAAAGATGGTGCTGTTACCGATAATTTCACGGATAGAACCCAGCACCACCATGACGCTGGTGGCACCTAGGCCAATCGCCATCCCGTCCAGCGCTGCCAGCCCGACATGGCTTTTGGATGCCACCGCTTCGGCGCGGCCGACCACAATACAGTTGGTGACGATCAGCGGGATGAAGATCCCCAATGACTGATACAGACCGTAGGCATAGGCATTGATCAGCATCTGCACGCAGCTGACCACTGCCGCGATAATCATCACGTAAATCGGAATACGGATTTCAGAAGGCACCCAGCGGCGCGCCAGAGAGATGCCGCTGTTGGTGCAGGTCAACACCATGGTGGTTGCTAGGCCAAGACCGAGGGCATTGGTGGCGGTGGAGGTCACCGCCAGCAGCGGGCAGAGGCCGAGCAGCTGCACCAGCGCCGAGTTATTCTTCCACAGCCCGCCGACCAGCAGGATTTTTGCTTCACTCATTGGCTTCTCCACAGGATGGCAACGAGGACAGTTGCCCCGGTAAGGTTTCAATATACAACGTTGTGCGCTTCACCTCATTGACCACCGCTCGCGGCGTGATCGTCGCGCCAGTAAACTGGTCGAAGTTGCCGCCGTCTTTCTTAACCGCGAAATGGGCATCCTCCGCTCCGGTCACTTTTTTGCCGTTAAAGCTCATGATCCAGTTGGAGATGCGCAGTTCGATTTTATCGCCAAGACCCGGCGTTTCATGATGTTTCACCACGCGGGTGCCGTACACCGTGCCGTCAAAGCTGGCGCCAACGATCAGCTGAATGTTGCCGGAGTAGCCGTCAGGCGCGGTGGTTTCAACCGCCGCTGCCACTGGCTTGTCACCCTTGCGCGCCAGATAGAGGTGGTGCGGACTGCCGTTTCCCAGCGCCGGGTTAGTGAAAACGTAACACTCCTGCTGGATCTTGTTATCATACAGCTCAGGCGGTACTACTTGGTCCAGCAGGACCTTCTGCTGTACGGCGATCTGATGTTCAATGGTCGGCCTAGTCACCGCATTGATTACCGCCGTCAGGCCGGTGGTGATAGCGGCAAATACCGCCAGCGTTACGCCATTTTTACGAATCGCATCTAGCATCATTTACCCTTACGGTGTCCGTATACGCGCGGCTGCGTGTAGTAGTCAATCAGCGGCACGCAGATATTAGCCAGCAGCACGGCAAACGCCACGCCATCGGGATAGCCGCCAAAGCTGCGGATCAGCCACACCAGCAGGCCAATTAGTACGCCGTAAAGCAGGCGGCCTTTATTGGTGGTGGAGGCGGTCACCGGGTCAGTGGCGATAAAGAATGCGCCGAGCATGGTGGCCCCGGAAAATAGATGCACCAGCGGCGATACTAGGCTGTCTGGTGATAACAGCCAGCCCAGCGTGGCACAGAACGCCAGCGAGGCGATAAAGCTCACTGGGATATGCCAGCGGATGCTGCACGTCCACAGCAGGAAGATGCCACCGGCGAGGAACGCCACGTTAATCCACTGCCAGCCCAGCCCGGCCAGCACGCCGCCGTAAATAGGCATCGCCCGCAATTCTTCTGCCATATGGCCAGCGCGCAGCCCGGTTTTGAAGGTGTCTAGCGGCGTGGCCTGGCTGACCCCGTCAATGCCCACCTGCAGCTGCTGCATGCTGTGGCCGTCAAGCGTGTGGAAATGGAAGATCATACTCAGCGTATCGCCAAAGGTCGGCGTAATGCCCTGCAGCACGTTCGGCGGCAGCCAGCTGGTCATCTGCACCGGGAATGAGATCAGCAGCACTACGTAGCCGACCATCGCTGGGTTAAACGGGTTCTGGCCGAGGCCGCCGTAAAGATGTTTGGATATAATTACCGCAAAAAGCGTGCCGATAACAATCAGCCACCACGGCGCCAGCGGCGGGATGCTGATGCCGAGCAGCAGGGCGGTCAGCAGCGCGGAGTTATCCTTCAACGTCTCCGCCAGCGGCAGCTTGCTTAAGCGCAGGATAGCCGCTTCAGCACCGATAGCGGCAGCTGCCGCGATTAGCACCTGAATCAGGTTGCCCCAGCCAAAGTACCAGCACTGCACGGCCATGCTGGGCACGGCGGCCAGCAGTACCAGCAGCATAATGGTGCTAGTGCTGCGGCGGTTATGAGTGTGGGGCGAGCTTGCAATACGAAATACCATTTAATCCTCTTGCGTTGACGGCTGCAGCGATCTACGCGCTTTCACGCGTGCAATGGCCGCTGCCACTGCCGCTTTACGCGGGTCAGCGGCTGGCGGCGTATCCGCAGTTGCTGGGGGGGCAGTGACGGTTGCGCTTAACTCGGCTTTCTTCGCCTTAGCTCGGGCAATCGCAGCTTCAATAACGGCTTTGCGTGGTTCTGTTGCCCGACATGTCACCGGTTCGCTGCTGACCTGTTGCTCTGCCTGACGCGTGCGTGCTTCCGCTTGGTGCTCTGCGCCGTTATCAACCAGTGCGGCAGTGGCGGCCTGCTTCGCCTTCACGCGCGCGCGCGTGGCGTTAAGCGCGTCGGCGTCAATGGTAGCAACGCTGCGTTTGGCCTGCTGGTGCTTCGCTTCACGCGCCGCTTTTTCCCGCTCCAGCCGCTGTTGGCGCGCTTCAAAGCGCGCCTTGGCCAGTGCAGTGCGCTCGGCTTCCAGAACGATGGCCTGAATCTCGGCCTTCTCTTGGCGGTAATACTGCACCAGCGGGATATTGCTCGGGCAGACGTAAGCACAGGCACCGCACTCAATGCAGTCGGCGATATTATGCTCACGCGCTTTGTCGTGATCGCTGCCGCGGCTATACCAGTAGAGCTGCTGCGGCAGCAGGGCGGCCGGGCAGGCGTCAGAGCAGGCGCTGCAGCGGATGCAGCCCTGTTCCGGCTCGTTCTGGCCCATCTCAGAGGCGGCCGGTGCAAGAATACAGTTAGTGATTTTCACCACTGGCACATCCAGCGTCGGCAGGGTAAAGCCCATTAGCGGTCCACCCATTACCACCATCTGTTTGGCACCCGGTGCGAAATCGGCGTGATGCAGCAGATGGCTGATCGGCGTGCCGAGGCGAGCCCAGACGTTGCCGGGCTGGCTCACCGACTCGCCGGTCAGGGTGATAACGCGTTCGGTCAGCGGCTCGCCGTCAATGATCGCCCGCTTAACGGCATAGGCGGTACCGACGTTCTGCATTAGCACGCCGATATCGGTGGAGCGCCCGCCGTGAGGCACCTCTTTGCCAGTGAGAATTTTAGTCAGCTGTTTGGCACCACCGGACGGATATTTGGTGGGGATCACGCGGATCTCTGTATCGCGTGCGCTGCCCAGCGCGGCTTTCAGCGCAGCAATCGCTTCTGGTTTATTATCTTCAATGCCGATCAGGGTGCGTTCTGCCTGCAGCGTCCACGCCAGAATGCTGCAGCCTTCCAGCACTTCTGCGGCACAGTCCTGCATCAGGCGATCGTCGGCGGTGATATAAGGTTCGCACTCGGCGGCGTTGATAATCAGTGTATTGACCCCGCGCAGCCCACCCTTGAGCTTGGTGGCGGTTGGGAAGCCCGCGCCGCCCAGCCCGGCAACGCCAGCTTGATGCACGCGGTGGACCACTTTCTGGCGGTCAAAGCTGCGATAGTTGCTCAGCGTCTGCTTATCAATCCAGCGATCTTCGCCGTCTGGAGTGATAAAGATGCACATCTCCTCCGCCAGCGCGGACGGATGCGCGGTCATATGCGGGGCGATTTTGCTCACGGTGCCGGAGCTTGGCGCGTGAGTCGGCAGCATGCGGCTATTGCCAAAGGTCAGCGCCTGGCCGCGCAGTACAGGGTCGCCAGGGCGCACGCAGATCTCGCCTTCGTTACCGATATGCTGTTTCAGCGGCAAAATAAACTGGGCGGGCAGCGGCAGCTGGCGCAGCGGCGTGCCGTTCGACCGGGTCTTCATCTCCGGTGGATGAATGCCACCTTTGAAGTCCCAGAGCCGATCTTTTTTAAAGTAGTTGAGCAAATTAAACATGACTTTCTACAGTGATCATCCGCACCGGAATGGTTTGCAGATCCCATTTCCAGTTGGCAGTGGTGGTAGCTACCGGACGCATTTCAATGCAGTCGGTTGGGCAGGGAGCAACACACAGCTCGCAGCCGGTACAGACGTCGCTCAGCACGGTATGCATAGCGCGGGTGGCACCGACAATCGCATCGACCGGGCAGGCCTGAATGCACTTGGTGCAGCCGATGCACTTGGCTTCATCAATCCACGCCGATTTGCGTTCCAGCTTAAGCGAGGCTTCTTCGGCCAGCGGCTGCGGATCGATGTTAAGCAGCGCCGCCAGTTTCAGCATGGTCTGCTCGCCGCCGGGCACGCATTTGTTGATCAGTTCGCCGTTGTTACCCACCGCGTCGGCATACGGACGGCAGCCGGGATGACCACACTGACCGCACTGGCTCTGTGGCAAAATAGCGTCTATCTGTTCGACAATCGGGTCTTCTTCCACTTCAAATCGGCGTGAGGCGTAGCCCAGCAGACCGCCCAACACTAGGCTAAGTGCGCTAAGAACCAGCACGGCAATCCAAATCGCACTCATTAGAACTTCACCAGTCCGGTAAAGCCCATAAACGCCAGAGCCATCAGGCCGGCAGTCACCAGTGCAATAGATGATCCCTTAAACGGAGCGGGCACATCGGCCAGCACCAAGCGCTCGCGGATCCCGGCGAACAACACCATCACCAGCGAGAAGCCGATAGAGGCGCTGAAGCCGAACAGCGCGGCTTGTAGGAAGGTGTGATTCAGGTTGACGCTGAGCAGCGGCACGCCGAGCACCGCACAGTTAGTGGTGATCAGCGGCAGGAAGATACCCAGCAGGCGGTAGAGGTCAGGACTGGTTTTACGCACCACCATTTCGGTGAACTGCACTACCACTGCAATTACTAGTATATAGGCCATGGTACGCAGATAGACCAGATCTAGCGGCAGCAGAATCAGATGATTGACCATCCATGCACAGATAGAGGCCAAGGTAATAACAAAGGTGGTGGCGAGTCCCATGCCAACTGCCGTTTCCAGTTTTTTGGAAACGCCCATGAAGGGACAGAGGCCGAGAAACTTCACCAATACGAAGTTATTCACCAGCGCTGTGCCAATAAAGAGGAGCAGGTATTCGGTCATTGTTACGCCTGAAGAAAAGTCAAAAGCAGCACATTATCGGATATTGGCTACGCCATCACAACCATTGCGCGACTGGTGTCAGACGCCAGCGCACTCAGGATTAAATTCTTGACGTTTATTCCATCATCACGGTTCGATGAAAGTGCTCTTAACGTGTTGAGAACGTTTGAAATAACGCATCAGTACCGCCTCCGCCAGCAGGGCGAACAGTAAAGTCCGAATTGCGGCACCATCGGCCACCGGAGAAAAGGCAAAGGTCTTCACGGCTAGCAGCACGGTGAGTAACAGCCACAAAATGTAGTCGTGCGGCAGCCGACGCGAGTGTTGACAGAAAATCCATGTTACCCAAGCGCTGTAGCACCAGAGCACGGTAGACGTCAGCAGCGAGGCTACCCACTGCCATGTGTTGCTTTCATGGCTGCACAGCGCGTTACGCATCGTCGGGGCGATGCAGGGCGCTTAAATACATTGCCATCACCAACTCGCTGGTTAGTAACGTCATGATCAGCCATGCCAGCGGCACCAGCAGTCAGCCTGCTAGGCACGGTTTAGAATCAACAGCCACTTATTCATCCTTAATCCAGTAAGCAAACTCTGCCATGAATGCAAAAGGTCCACCCTCAGGACGCGCTTCATATCAGCAAACGATTATACGGAACTTCATGCGCCAAGTCATTAACCAGAACGAATTGGAACCTTAAACCACGTAGTGCTAGACGGTTTTTAGCGGCTTTATTGAATAATAGGTAATCATGCTGTTTTAATATACCGGTTTTGGACGAAGAGGCTAGCCATTCCAGCATGTATTACCGAACACTGGTTGTAACCTACTGATTTTATGTTATGGACGCTCGCTGTTTTTATGGGTTCGCAGCATAATCTCTATTTATTCAACAAAGCCGTTTTTACACATCACGCCGAGCAGGACCGAACGGTCATCCGCCAGTACCGAGTAGTTATGCAGGGTGTTACCAACCGTGCCGCCGCCGAACTGATGGGTGATCAAGTTTTCGCGGTGCAGTTCAGCATACAGCGCTTCCGCCACGTCATCTTCAATGACCAGCGAGCAACCGAAGCTCAGGCCGTAACGGGCCACAAACTCGTCGTCCACTTTGGCTTCAATATCCACTAGGATCTGATCGATACCGACGATCCAGCTGTTGGCTGCATCATTAACCGGCTGCAACAGCGGTTCGAGTGCGCTGACCGGGGAATTC
>NZ_MAYS01000605.1 GCF_001756855.1 Candidatus Erwinia dacicola
ATGCGTCAGAATGTGCTGCTGCTTGAGCGTAAACCGGAAATACCGCCATCGAAGCGGGCGCATACAGGGAAAGTGGTCGTTGGAGAAAGTAACCAGCGGTGGTGCTCTGACGGCTTCGAGTTCAGCTGTGATAACGGTGAAAAACTGCGGGTAACGTTCGCGCTGGACTGTTGCGATCGCGAGGCACTTCATTGGGCAGCCAGTACCGGTGGATATGATAGTGAAACCGTGCAGGACGTCATGCTGGGTGCAGTGGAGCGTCGCTTCGGTAACAGCCTGCCGACAGGCGGGCTTTGTTGAATAATAGGTAATCATGCTGTTTTAATATGCCGGTTTTGGACAAAGATGCTAGCCATTCCAGCATGTATTATCGAGCACTGGTTGTAACCTACTATTTATGTTATGGATGCTCGCTATTTTTATTGAATCGCAGCATAATCTCTATTTATTCAACAATAGCTCGGAAAGCGCGTAATAATACAGATTTTCCTCGGCAATCGCTATCTGACAACGTTAATTTCATTGTCGGAATGAGTGCCATTTTACAGTTAAAAGTTAACAGGTCTGTTTATGAAAGAGAAAAACACCTCACAAAATATGGTTTTCACTTTCATACGCCCTATAAACTATTGCGGCGCGCCTCGGGAAACTGGTCGGCTGACCGGATAAATTATTGCAGCAATGGGGTGGCAATGATAAAACAGATAGAAGAATAAAAACTAATCGAACTGAAAGTGGTAAGGGGAAATGAGTCAGGTTTTCAATTTTAGCTCTGGTCCGGCTATGTTGCCGGTAGAAGTGCTCCGTCGGACTGAGCAGGAACTCTGCAACTGGCAGGGCTTAGGCACCTCCGTGATGGAGATCAGCCACCGCAGTAAGGAATTTATTCAAGTTGCTGAAGAGTCAGAAAAAGATTTTCGCGATCTGCTAAAAATCCCCTCCAACTACAAAGTATTATTCTGTCACGGCGGGGCGCGTGCGCAGTTTGCTGCTGTCCCAATGAACATGCTGGGTCAGCTCAGCTCAGCCGACTACATCGACGGCGGCTATTGGGCTGCCAGTGCGGTGAAAGAGGCGCAGAAATACTGCACCCCAAACGTTATCGATGCCAAAACCACCGTTGCTGGTTTGCGTGGCATTAAGCCCATGAGCGAGTGGGCGCTGTCCGATAACTCGGCTTATGTGCACTTCTGCCCGAACGAAACTATCGATGGTATCGCCATCCATGAAACGCCAGATTTTGGCGATAAAGTAGTTGTAGCCGATTTCTCTTCGACCATCCTTTCTACGCTACTGGATGTCAGCCGCTATGGTGTGATCTACGCCGGTGCGCAGAAAAATATCGGTCCTGCGGGTTTGACCTTGGTCGTGGTGCGTGAAGATCTGCTGGGTCAGGCGCGTAAAGAGCTGCCTTCAATCCTCGATTACAAAGTGCTGGCGGAAAACGAGTCGATGTTTAACACCCCGCCAACTTTCGCTTGGTATCTCTCTGGCCTGGTATTTAAATGGCTGAAAGAGCAGGGCGGTGTGCATGAGCTGGACAAGCGTAATCAGAGCAAAGCTGATCTGCTGTACGGCACTATCGATAGCAGTGATTTTTACCGCAACGATGTGGCCGTGGCGAATCGTTCGCGCATGAACGTGCCGTTCCAGCTGGCGGATTCTGCGCTGGACAAGCTGTTTATTGACGAATCGTTTGCTGCCGACCTGCGTGCACTGAAAGGCCACCGCGTTGTCGGTGGAATGCGCGCGTCGATTTACAATGCGATGCCGCTGGAAGGCGTGAAAGCGCTCACTGACTTTATGATCGACTTCGAACGTCGCCACGGCTAAGGTAAACCTGCATTCGCAGTGAGTTTTAAATCTGAAACCCCGCATCCCTGCGGGGTTTCATTGCAATTATTTGGAGAATACGTTTCACATGCAGGATTCCCTGACGTTACAACCTATCGCCCTAGTCGACGGCACCGTTAACCTTCCCGGTTCTAAAAGTGTGTCTAATCGCGCGCTGTTACTGGCGGCGTTGGCAAACGGTACTACCCGCCTGACCAATCTGCTCGACAGTGATGATGTGCGCCATATGCTGACCGCGCTGCAGGTCTTGGGCGTGCAGTTCACACTGTCTGCCGATCGCACCGTGTGCCGGGTGGTGGGTCAGAGTGGCGCGCTGAGAGCTGAGGGCGCCTTGGAACTTTTCCTCGGCAATGCCGGAACGGCGATGCGTCCGCTGGCTGCCGCGCTGTGCCTAGGCAGTAACGATATTGTCTTGACGGGTGAGCCGCGGATGAAAGAGCGACCGATTGGTCACCTAGTTGATGCGCTGGGCAAAGGTGGCGCGGACATTGAATATCTTGAACAGGAAAATTATCCGCCGCTGCGCCTGAAAGGCGGATTCAGCGGAGGGGACGTAGCCGTCGATGGCAGCGTTTCCAGCCAGTTCCTGACCGCGTTGCTGATGACAGCTCCGCTGGCGGCAAACGACACCCATATTGCGATCAAGGGTGAGCTGGTTTCTAAACCTTACATCGATATCACTCTGAATCTGATGACGACCTTTGGCGTCGAAGTGGAGAACGATAACTACCGTTCATTCACTGTGCGCGGTCAGCAGCAGTATCAGGCACTTGGAGATTACTTGGTTGAAGGTGATGCTTCCTCTGCCTCTTATTTCCTTGCTGCGGCAGCGATTAAAGGCGGAACGGTGAAAGTGACCGGTATTGGCCGCAACAGCATGCAGGGAGATATTCGCTTTGCTGACGTGCTTGAAAAAATGGGTGCCAGCATTGAGTGGGGCGATGATTTCATTGCCTGTACCCGCGGCGATCTCAACGCTATCGATCTCGATATGAATCATATTCCTGATGCGGCGATGACCATTGCAACGGCGGCACTGTTCGCCAAAGGCACCACCGTGATGCGTAATATCTATAACTGGCGCGTCAAAGAGACCGATCGCCTAGCGGCGATGGCCACTGAACTGCGCAAAGTGGGTGCAGAAGTTGAAGAGGGCAATGACTACATTCGCATTACCCCTCCAGCCCAGATTCAGTTTGCTGAAATCGGCACCTATAACGATCACCGCATGGCAATGTGTTTCTCGCTGGTGGCGCTTTCGGCCACCCCGGTTACCATTCTCGATCCAAAATGCACCGCTAAAACCTTCCCTGACTACTTTGAGCAGCTAGCCCGCATTAGCCAGCCGGCATAACGGCTTTGCTGACGCGGTTGCAGTTTCAGCTTTGTAGGGTATAATGCGCGTCGATATTTATCGGGGTACTGGTTGCCCCGGTATCCCACCGACAGGAAAACGACATGACGGCAGTAGCCCCAGTGATCACCATTGATGGTCCAAGCGGTGCCGGGAAAGGAACGTTGTGTAAAGCAATGGCCGAGAAATTGCGGTGGCACTTGTTGGATTCCGGCGCAATTTATCGCGTGCTGGCCTTGGCTGCATTACACCATCAGGTCGATATCACCTCAGAAGAAGCGCTGGTGCCGATCGCTTCCCATCTCGACGTGCGTTTTGTCTCTAACAGTGGCGAAATGGAAGTGTTCTTAGAGGGGGAAGATGTTTCCTCAGAGATTCGTACTCAGAATGTCAGCAATACCGCCTCGAAAGTCGCTGCCTTCCCGCGCGCGCGGGAAGCGCTGTTGCGTCGTCAGCGCGGTTTCCGCAAGCTGCCGGGCCTAATTGCTGACGGGCGTGATATGGGTACCGTGGTTTTCCCTGATGCTCCGGTGAAAATCTTCCTAGATGCCAGCTCCGAAGAACGTGCTAACCGCCGTATGCTGCAGTCGCAGGAGAAAGGTTTTAGTGTTAACTTTGAGCGCCTTTTATCTGAGATGAAAGAGCGTGACGAGTGTGATCGTAATCGTGCTATTGCATCTCTAGTGCCGGCCGATGACGCCTTAGTGATTGATTCGACTACAATGTCGATTGAGCAGGTGATTGAGATTGCGCTAAAATATGCGCGCGAAAAACTCGCACTGACGTAAAAATCAGCTACGCTTGATGACCTCTGTATGAGCCCTTGCTCGCAGAATGATTTATCTAACCCTGTGATATGGACGTCATGAGGCATGTAAAACAACCCCACCCGTCAGGATGTCAGGTGGACGTTAAATTGAAGAATCCTGAAGATTATCAATATGACTGAATCTTTTACTGAACTATTTGAAGAATCCTTAAAAACAATCGAAACCCGTCCGGGTTCCATCGTTCGTGGCGTCGTTGTCTATATCGACAAAGACGTCGTTCTGGTTGATGCGGGTCTGAAATCTGAGTCTACAATTCCTGCAGAGCAGTTCAAGAACGCAGCTGGCGAACTGGAAATTCAGGTTGGCGACGAAGTAGACGTTGCTTTGGATGCAGTAGAAGACGGCTTCGGTGAAACCCTGCTGTCTCGTGAAAAAGCTAAACGTCACGAAGCATGGATCACGCTGGAAAAAGCCTACGAAGAAGCTGAGACTGTTACCGGTGTTATCAATGGTAAAGTTAAAGGCGGCTTCACTGTAGAGCTGAACGGTATTCGTGCGTTCCTGCCAGGTTCACTGGTAGATGTACGTCCAGTACGCGATACGCTGCACTTGGAAGGCAAAGAGCTTGAGTTCAAAGTCATCAAGCTGGATCAGAAGCGTAATAACGTTGTCGTTTCACGTCGTGCGGTAATCGAATCCGAAAACAGCGCAGAGCGTGATCAGCTGCTGGAAAACCTGCAGGAAGGCATGGAAGTTAAAGGTATTGTTAAGAACCTGACTGACTACGGTGCATTCGTTGATCTGGGCGGCGTTGACGGCCTGCTGCACATCACTGATATGGCATGGAAACGCGTTAAGCATCCAAGCGAAATCGTGAATGTTGGTGACGAAATCACTGTTAAAGTGCTGAAATTCGACCGCGAGCGTACCCGTGTTTCTCTGGGTCTGAAGCAGCTGGGCGAAGATCCATGGGTTGCAATCGCGAAACGTTACCCAGAAGGCACCAAGCTGACTGGTCGTGTAACTAACCTGACTGACTATGGCTGCTTCGTTGAAATCGAAGAAGGTGTTGAAGGCCTAGTACATGTTTCTGAAATGGACTGGACCAACAAGAACATTCACCCATCTAAAGTTGTTAACGTTGGTGATGTTGTTGAAGTTATGGTCCTGGACATCGACGAAGAACGTCGTCGTATCTCCTTGGGTCTGAAGCAATGCAAAAACAACCCATGGCAGCAGTTTGCAGAAACCCACAACAAAGGCGACCGTGTTGAAGGTAAAATCAAGTCTATCACTGACTTCGGTATCTTCATCGGCCTAGACGGCGGCATCGACGGCCTAGTTCACCTGTCTGACATCTCTTGGAACGCTACCGGAGAAGAAGCAGTACGTGAGTATAAGAAAGGCGACGAAATCGCAGCTGTGGTTCTGCAGGTTGACGCAGAGCGCGAGCGTATCTCCCTAGGCGTTAAGCAGCTAGCAGAAGATCCGTTCAACAACTACATCTCTCTGAACAAGAAAGGTGCAATTGTTAACGGTAAAGTGACTGCAGTTGACGCTAGAGGTGCTACAGTTGAATTAGCTGACGGCGTTGAAGGTTACCTGCGTGCTTCTGAAGCATCGCTGGACTGCGTAGAAGACGCAACTCTGGTTCTGAATGTTGGCGACGATGTTGAAGCTAAATTCACCGGTGTTGATCGTAAGAACCGCGTTGTTAGCCTGTCTGTTCGTGCGAAAGACCAAGCTGATGAGAAAGAAGCTATCAATACGGTTAACACCAACAAACCGGAAGAAGGCAACTTCTCTAACGCTATGGCTGAAGCATTCAAAGCAGCTAAAAGCGAGTAATTGTTTTAAGGGCAGCGCAAGTTGCCCTCTAACGTCGTTAACTGTCAGAACTTTCCCCTAAAGGGATTTAACCGGAGGTTTTATGACCAAGTCAGAACTGATTGAAAAACTCGCTGGCCAGCACTCTCATATTACGGCGAAAGTCGTTGAGGATGCGGTAAAAGAGATGCTGGAGCACATGGCAACCACGTTATCACAGGGCGAACGCATCGAAATCCGGGGATTTGGCAGCTTTTCTTTGCACTATCGTGCACCTCGCACTGGTCGTAACCCGAAGACGGGTGACAAAGTGGAGTTGGAAGGTAAATACGTTCCACACTTCAAGCCAGGTAAAGAGCTGCGCGATCGTGCCAATATCTACGGCGACTAAAAGCAGTTATGCAAAAAAAACGACACTTCGGTGTCTTTTTTTTGCCTGAAATTCTGCGCAAGTGGAAGCCGATATGCAAAGTCGCGGGCAACAGCTGCAAGTTATAACGATTGTTTGCGAGACGCCTCCACTATCAGACAGCCACTGGCTTACCGCGCCTCTTTGCTGCGACAAACTGGGTAAAGGATACTCAGGGAGTCGAAATGTTTTTGGGGCTGTCCTAGATAAGGTTTAAATTTTACGTTTAACTATCTGTTTTAAAATAGTTAATT
>NZ_MAYS01000606.1 GCF_001756855.1 Candidatus Erwinia dacicola
AATTTTTATATGATGGTCAAGGTGGCATCGGTATTACTAAGTTTTTCGATCAGGTCAAAAAATGACTGTGCGAAAACTTCCTTCTGGCAAATGGCTGTGTCAGTGCTTCCCATACGGACGCGATGGGAAACGCATACGCAGGCAGTTTGCCACCAAAGGTGAGGCACTCTCGTTTGAGCGCCGTACCATGAATAACGCATCCGGCCAGGCGGTTAACGATAATGCGGTAACACTCTCTACTTTCGTTGAGCGCTGGTATGAAATGCACGGCAAAACGCTGACATCTGGCGAAGAACGTAAAGTGAAATTACTGGCCATCTGTGAGCGCCTGGGGGATCCGCTTGCTACCCATTTTGATAAGAACACATTTGCTGTTTACCGGGAAAGACGCTTGAGCGGTGAATGGAATCAGAAGGGGAAGAAGAAACTTAGTGAGGCGACAGTAAACCGCGAGCAGTCTTACCTTCACGCAGTGTTTTCGGAGATGAAGCGACTGGGAGAATGGGAAGGCGACAACCCGTTATCCGGGATCAGACAGTTCAAAGAAGGGGATCAGGAGCTGGCCTTTCTGTATGAAGAAGAGATTGACCGGTTACTGGCGGCGTGCGATCAGTCAGCCAACACAGATCTTGGCACCATCGTAAGAATTTGCCTGGCGACCGGCGCACACTGGAGCGAAGCGGAGAGTTTAAAGCAATCACAGGTTTTGCCGGGCCGTCTGACGTTTACCCAGACCAAAAGCAAAAAGAACCGTACAGTGCCAATTTCCGACCAATTACAGAAAATCCTACCCAAGAAGCGCGGCGCGCTTTTCTCCCCTGCTTACGAGTCATTTAAAGCAGCTCTGTACAGAGCCGGGATTGAACTACCGAAGGGACAGCGCACACATGTCTTACGCCACACTTTCGCCAGCCATTTTATGATGCGTGGTGGCAACATTCTGGTGCTTCAACAGATACTCGGTCATAGCACGATTATGATGACTATGCGTTACGCGCACTTTGCCCCTAATCACCTTGATGCCGCAGTTGCGCTTAACCCATTAGATAACCGTACAAAAGCAAAATAAATGAACCTGAAAAAAGTTGCGCTGCCACCCTGCTGCCATTTTGCTGCCACTTACCAAATTGAAAGCACAAAAAAACCACCTCTTTAGGTGGTTTACAATATCGCTAACAGCTTGTTTTTAAACTGCTTTAAATATGGTGCCCGGGGCGGGACTTGAACCCGCACAGCCTTACAGCCGAGGGATTTTAAATCCCTTGTGTCTACCGATTTCACCACCCGGGCTTGAGTGTAAAGTGGAGGCGCGTCCCGGAGTCGAACCGAGGTGGACGGATTTGCAATCCGCAGCATGGCCACTCTGCCAACGCGCCTAATCTCTACTGACTAAATTTAGAGCGTAAACGAGACTCGAACTCGCGACCCCGATCTTGGCAAGGTCGTGCTCCACCGACTGAGCCATTCCCGCTTAGCAAGCAGATAGTTGGATTAACTCTTTGACTTGCTTTATCTTCTGGCAAACCGAGCTTCCTATCGATGCGTTGCATTCTACTGTTCTCACCAAGCGAGTCAATAAAATTGACCTCACAAAGCATCTGTTTGCTGCTTTTTAAAGCACTGCGATCACCGTTCGAGCAGATCGCCGCGCGCCGCACTGAGATACTGAAACATTGACCAGAAAGTCAGCACTGCTGCGATATATAAAGCGGCCACGCCGACGCCTTCAATCATATCGTTTGGATGCCATAACAGGGCAAACAACGCCAACATCTGCGCCGTGGTTTTCACTTTACCTATCCACGATACGGCCACGCTATTACGTTTACCGATTTCAGCCATCCACTCGCGCAGAGCAGAAATGATAATCTCGCGGGCAATCATGGTGGCGGCAGGCAACGTAATCCACCAAGCATGGAAATATTCCGCCACCAGCACTAGCGCCATTGCCACTATCACTTTATCCGCCACCGGATCGAGAAAGGCACCGAACTGCGTGGTCTGCTTCCAGCAGCGCGCCAGATAACCGTCGAACCAGTCAGTCACCGCAGCGAAAATAAAAATCAACGCACAGGCGAGCGGAGCCCATTGAAATGGCAGATAAAACGCAAGCATAAAGAATGGGATTAACACTACACGAAACAGGGTAAGTAAGGTCGGAATATTAAATGGCATAATTATGCTAACTGTCTGGACAGAATAGAATTTGTCCCTATGTTGCTACATTGCCCCGGGTGTTGCAATGCTTAGTGTTTCAGCGCATGGAAGATTTTCTCCGCCAGCGCGTGTGATATTCCCGGGACGCTGGCGATCTCCTCAACCGAGGCATTAATCAGCGGTTGCAGGCCCCCCATGTACTTAAGCAGCGACTGACGGCGTTTCGGGCCGATGCCTTCGATGGTTTCAAGTGCGCTGGTGTTCTTCACTTTTGCCCGTTTATTACGATGACCCGTAATTGCGTGATTGTGAGAGTCATCACGAATATGCTGGATAACATGCAGCGCCGGGGAGTCCGCCGACAGCGAAAAGCCCTCACCTTCCGTCTCGAGAAACAGTGTTTCCAAGCCTGCCCGACGATCGCTCCCTTTCGCTACGCCGAGCAGCAGCGGGCGATTTTTGTCCCAGGGAACATCCAGCTCGGCAAACACGGTTTTTGCCTGCGCTAGCTGTCCTTTCCCGCCATCGATCAGGATCACATCCGGGATTTTGCTCTCTTCAATCGCTTTGCCATAGCGGCGGCGCAGCACCTGATTCATCGCGGCGTAGTCATCACCGGGGGTAATTCCCGTAATATTGTAACGACGATACTCACTGCGCAGCGGTCCGTTAGCATCGAAGATTACACAGGAAGCAACGGTCTGCTCGCCCATGGTATGGCTGATATCGAAACACTCCATACGCCGGATTGGCGGCAGCTCCAGCGTTTGCGCCAGCGCAGCCAGCCGCTGATGGATGGTGGAGTGCTGCGCCAGACGCGTCACCAGCGCAGTGGCCGCATTGGTGCGGGCCAGCTTCAGGTAGCGGGCACGATTGCCGCGCGGTTTGCTCTGAATCGACACGCGCCGCCCCGCCAGCTCGGTCAGCGACTCCGCCAGCAGATCTTTTTCGGGCAGCGTAAAGTCCAGCAGAATATCTACTGGCAGCGTGCGCGCTTGGCACCCCTGCAGGTAAAACTGACCGACAAAGGTTTGCACCACTTCTGACAGATCGGTGCCGCCCGGCACTTTTGGGAAATAGCTGCGGCTGCCCAGCACTTTTCCTTGGCGGATAAACAGCACATGCAGACAGGCCATACCGGAGTCAAACGTCACGCTTATCACATCAAGGTCGTCGCCCTGGTTAGCGACAGACTGTTTCTCGGTTACCCGGCGCACGGCCTGGATTTGATCGCGCAGCCTAGTCGCTTCTTCAAAGCGCAGATCGTGACTGGCGTTTTCCATACGTCCCACCAGCTGGTTCAGCACCTGATCATCTTTGCCGGACAGGAACAGTCGCACGTAATCAATTTGCTGCGCATATTGCTCTTCCGAAACCAGTCCTGCGACGCAGGGCCCGAGGCAGCGACCAATCTGATACTGCAGGCAGGGACGCGTGCGATTGCGGTAAACGCTGTTTTCGCACTGGCGTACCGGAAAGACTTTTTGCAACAGCGACAGCGTTTCGCGCACCGCATAACCATTTGGAAAAGGACCGAAGTACTCCCCTTTCGCATGCTTGAAGCCGCGGTGACTGGCAAGGCGTGGGTGGGTATCCGCGCTCAGGAAGATATAAGGATAAGATTTATCGTCACGCAGCAGCACGTTATAGCGCGGCTGATAGAGCTTGATGTAGTTATGCTCAAGCAGTAACGCCTCGGTTTCCGTGTGCGTTACCGTTACATCAATTTGCTGAATTTGTGCCACCAGCGCTTCGGTTTTCCGGCTGGCGAGATTACCGCGAAAATAGCTGGTCAGGCGCTTTTTGAGATCTTTCGCTTTACCGACATAGATGACTGTGCCGCCGGCATCATACATCCGGTAGACACCAGGCTGACTGGTGACGGTTTTCAGGAAAGACTTAGCATCAAATAGATCACTCACTACTGATTAACGGCTCCGCATTGAATAGGCCATGACGAATGGCCAGATGCGTTAACTCTACGTCACCACTGATGTTAAGCTTGCTAAACATGCGGTAGCGATAGCTGTTAACGGTTTTCGAGCTCAGGTTAAGCTGTTCGGAAATTTCCGTTACTTTCTGGCCTTTGGTGATCATCAGCATAATCTGCAATTCGCGTTCCGACAAACAGCTGAAAGGCGATTCCGCTTTCTGCGGTTCAAGCTGGCTTAACGCCATCTGTTGAGCAATATCTGAAGCGATGTAGCGCTGCCCGGCGTTCACGGAGCGAATCGCGCTGACCACTTCCTGCGACGCAGCACCTTTGCTCAGGTACCCGAAAGCCCCTGCCTGCATAACTTTCGCCGGCAGCGGGTTCTCCGTATAGATAGTCAGCATGATGATTTTGCTGTCTGGGGCGTAGCGCACAATCTTACGCGTGGCCTCAAGGCCGCCAATGCCGGGCATGCTCATATCCATCAGCACCACGTCGGCACTATTATTACGGCACCACTTCACCGCATCCTCACCACAGTTGGCTTCGCCGACGACCTGGATACCTTTGATATCTTCCAAGATGCTACGAATACCTGCACGTACCAGTTCGTGGTCATCAACGAGAAATACGCTTATCAAAAGATGCTCCCTAGAAGCTTTGTTGAATAATAGGTAATCATGCTGTTTTAATGTGCCGGTTTTGGACGAAGATGCTAGCCATTCCAACATGTATTACCGAACACTGGTT
>NZ_MAYS01000607.1 GCF_001756855.1 Candidatus Erwinia dacicola
ATCAGTGTGCCACTACAATTACCGAACACTGGTTGTAACCTGCTGATTTTATGTTATGGACGATCGCTGTTTTTATGGGGTCGCAGCATAATCTCTATTTATTCAACAAAGCTTCGCCCCGGTTAACAGATCGTCAGATTAGTTGGCGGGTTTCGCTGCGGTGATATCGCCAACGTTATTACAGGTCACCCCTTTTGGACAGTAGAGATCCATCAGCTTAAGCGTGACGCCGTTGGTCCAGCCGAAGCCGTCCTGCAGCGGGTATTCACCGCCGCCGCCCAGCCCTTTGCCTTCCACCACGTATTTCTCGACCAGCTTATGTTCCTTGTCATAGGTATCCTGCACGTTTTGCAGGAAGCGCAGGCCAATCTCTTTTGCCAGATCCTGCTGACCGTAGTGATTCAGTCCTTCGACGGCCACCCACTGCAGCGGTGCCCAACCGTTCGGCGCATCCCACTGCTGGCCGTTATTCACGGTGGTGGTTACCAGCCCGCCTTCTTTCAGCAGTTGAGCCTTAACCGCCGTCGCGGTGCAGCTGGCATGGTCATCGGTGGTCACCTGCAGATAGAGCGGGAACAGCGTGGCAGCAGTCAGCTGCGGACGCACGCTATTTTTCTTCCAGTCGTAGTCGGTGTACCAGCCCTGCTTGTCATACCACAGATACTGGTTAATCGCCTTCTGACGCTTTTCCGCCAAGTCAGCGAAGCGCTGGCTGGCCTCATCCTGTTTAGCGACTTTACTGGCTTTTGCCAGCGTCTGCTCAAGGTGGAACATCAGGGCGTTCAGATCGACCGGCACAATCTGCGTAGTGTGGATGGTTGACAGATCGCCTGGCTTATCAAACCAGCGCGAGCTGAAGTCCCAGCCGGAAGCGGCCCCGGCGCGCAGGTCGCGGTACAGCTCCGGCTTGTCGCGGCCGCTGGCTTTCTGCGCGGTGGCGATATCATCCATATAAGATTCGGTACGCGGCACGTCGCGTGCATCCCAGTAGCGATTGAGTAGGGTGCCATCTTTCAGCTTTACCACGCGCTTGCTGGCGTGGCCTGCCTTCAGCGCGGCGCTGTCGGCGTCCGCCATCCAGTAGTTGTACTCTTTTTGCAGCTGCGGCAGGTATTTGCTGTAGATCGCATCCCCATCATGCTTCGCCAGCAGGTCGACCATCATGCTGAAGAATGGCGGCTGCGAGCGGGTGAGGTAGTAGCTGCGGTTACCGTTTGGGATGTGACCATATTTATCAAGCTCGATCGCGAAGTTATTCACCATATCCTGCACGCGATCCCAGTGGCCGCTCTCCGCCAGCCCCAGCATGGTGAAGTAGCTGTCCCAGTAATAAACCTCGCGGAAGCGCCCGCCCGGCACTACGTAAGGCTTCGGCAGCGGCAGCAGGGAATCCAACTGGCTTGCCTGGGTGGTGGAACGCGTCAGCACGGGCCACAGGTCGTTGATATGCTCACGCAGGCTCTGCCCGGCTGGCGGCACGTACTTTTCTCCCTCTGCGGGCAGGGTAAAGTTGGTGGCGACAAAGCGTTTAAGGTCGAAGTTGCGCTGGGTTTTCTGCATCTGCCAGTCGCTGAGGATTAACGTCGGATTTTTTTTTGGCACCGCGTCGGCGAAGGTTTTCTGATCGGGGTAGAGCTTGGCAGCCTGCACCGCGTGGAACAGCGGCCCAAGGCGCACATCCGGCGGCTGCGGCGTGCTGGTTAACATTCGCTGATTATCTTCTGCCTGTAGCGAGAAGCTGACAGAAAGGGTACCAGCCAGCAGTAGTGGGGTGAACAGAGGCATGTTCCGTTGACGTTTTTCAGCTCTTCTCATCAGCAATTCTCCATGTCCAGATTGTAGGCAATCTATAAGTTATTGAGCATACGAAAAACTTTAGACGACAATTGGCAAATATTCAGGAATTGATACGACAACATGTGAGTCAGAAGGGATTTTTGGCTAGCATTGGACATGGTGTACCACATCAATGTTATTGAAATATTGGAAGAAATCAATCAAAAGGATACGCCACCTTCCTCGAATCCCCATACACCACAAATGACCATAATTCCAAAGATATCGGGGCATGTTATTAATCACAGTGATAATAATAACGTCTGTATGTGCAGAGAGGGGAATAAACCAAAATTGAATTTCAAAAACTGCTTATTTTTAGTCGTGAGGCACTTACCTTTACTTATTTATGGAATAAAAAACGGCGGATTCAAGTTCGAAGTGCAACGCTAAGCCGCCTGTTTTAGCTCTACAAAGACCACTGAAGGTTGCCGGAACCCAAGGCATTTCCGTGGCCTGCTATTCAGTGCTCCCTGGTACTTGCGGAGCTCGTCATCCGTCACTGCCGTCAGGTCAGTTCCTTTCGGGATAAACTGCCTCAACAACCCATTGGTGTTCTCGTTTAGCCCGCGCTGCCACGAGGCATATGGATGAGCGAAGTAGGTTTCCGCTTCCAACGCGTCAGCGACTTCCTTGTGCCGGGTAAACTCCCTGCCGTTGTCGAACGTGATTGTGTGACAGACGTCCTTATAGCCGCTCAGCATCGAGATAATAGCGGCGGCAACTTCGGCAGAGTCTTTAGAAAAAACCTTCTTCGTCAGATAAATACGGCTTTTACGTTCGACCAG
>NZ_MAYS01000608.1 GCF_001756855.1 Candidatus Erwinia dacicola
CTGTGGCCAGTATTAGTTGACCACTACATTTTAACGAACTTACTGGCGGCATAAGCCCCCTCCATTTTGTTGCGTTTCAACTGGGAATGAGGCAAAAGCTAGCCATTCCAGCATGTATTACCGAACACTGGTTGTAACCTACTGATTTTATGTTGTGGATGCTCGCTGTTTTTATGGGGTTGCAGCATAATCTCTAGTTATTCAACAAAGCCCCCCTGCGACTGATTTTTACGTAGGGGTCAGGCATGCCTGACCCGTTATGATTGTTACCAATGGTCGTGGTCGTGATGGCGACCGTGGTTGTCGCACCAGCGGCCGCCGTCCCAGTGCCCAGATGCAGCGTCACTCCCGGGCCTAAAGTAATACGTGCGCTGTCGGCATAAGCTGTGTGTACCGCCCACGGGGACAAACTTGCCAATAAAGTGGCAACAAGCAATAAGCGTTTCATATATATCTCCTTTATCAGCGATCTGCCTTCTCCGCTGTAGCGGCACAATATAACGAGATTGCCAGCTCAACGCTTGGTGAATTCTGATAAACGCTCAAAAACGGCGAATTGGTATTTTTCTAGCGGGGTAAGGGGAGATTTGCGTAGGGGCCGCCCCCTTCGGACCTTCTCCATTTTCTCCTGCGTCAGGCGTCAGCTAAGCGCTGCTGAGGAAGCGGCTGCCGCTGGCGGCACGGGAATCTTCCGGGATGCCGTTGAGATAGTGGTCGGTCAGCACACCACCGACCAGCAGGTGAGAAGGCAATGCTGCCCGCAACCTCCTGCGCCAGCACACCCAGCAAGCCACCTTCCGGTGTGCGCTCAAACATCGAATATTTCGGCTGGTAGATTAGGCACTGCGTACCGAGATCTTGCAAGATGGTAATTGCCTGCGCGACCAGCCCAACCGGGTAGTTAGAAAGCGCCACGTACAGAATTTTGCCTTGGTGCACCAGATAGTCAAGCGCTGCCATGGTCTTTTCCAGCGGGGTTTTCGGATCCGGGCGGTGATGGTAGAAGATATCCACATATTCCAGCCCTATCCGTTGCAGGCTCTGATCCAAGCTGGAAATCAGGTATTTGCGCGAACACCCCAGTCGCCTCGCCGTAAGGGCCAAGCCACACAGTGTAATTGTGATCCGCCTTACTGGAGATTACCAGCTCATCGCGATACGGGCAAAAATCTTCGCGCAGAATGCGGCCAAAATTCTCCTTGGCCAAGTCGGGAGGCGGGCCGTAGTTATTGACCAGATAAAAATGAGTGATACCGTTATCAAAAGCATGGCGTAGCAGGTCATAACTGATTATCTCTCATATCGCATCGCGATCTGCATTCTGCGGATGCTGCCGACTAGATTATGCCATAAACCCAATGAAATCGCCAGAAGTTTTAGGCTGCTGCGCCCTCAGCGGTGGTAGGTCATTTTATCATAACGCTGGGCATCTGCTTGATAAACCATGAGTAAATCCTGTTATTGGAACGGTAAGTAAGGTCGCAGGATAGCATAGCAAGTATACGGTTACACTAAGCGATAGAGCGGGATGGATCGCAACTTAAAGAAAATTCTGAACGGCGTAACGATTAATTGCCACACGGTCAGAGGAGTTTCCTATAACAGATTGAAAATATTCGCTAATACTCAGTTCATACCTCCATGAGGAGCCGCATGATGAGCAGAGCACTGTTGCGAAGATCTG